>NZ_JBFGYC010000241.1:0-5748 GCF_041587635.1 Pontibacterium sp.
AAGCTCAAATAGCGCCGCACCTCTCCCGCAGTGGCCGTACTTTCTCTCGTAGCCGCAACCCACACGATCAGCACTACCTTTCAACAAAGGACTGACAGAGCAATAACGCGCACCTTGCACTATTCCATCGACCATCAGCGCCCCTTGCGTAGATTCCGAGCTTTCGAAAGGCTCAAATTCTGCATGCTTACATTCTACACAATACTTCACATCGCTCACGCCACCTCCCTCCGACAAGACTCATAGTCATCAATAATGGCAAGCGCTTCAGTCATACCCTTGTACGCCATCTTCTTTGCATGACGGTAACGATGCACTGGGCAGCACAGTTCTTTCGACACGCTGATATCCGTGAATGGCTTCTTGTACACGCCGCGAAGGTAAGGCTCTGCCAATATCGCCTCTGCATACTTCTCCGGTAACCGTGAAAGCAGCATCACCGCCAGGTTGTAGTCGTGATGCTTCCGGCGCAGATAGCGGATCTCATCCATCATCTTGCGGTCAGACGAATCATTGGCCTGTTTCTCGTCGCATGACTTGAAGGCGGCCGTCATCTGGCGCACACGGAATGAAGCAGAGCTTCGCTTTGCCTGTTGCTCCGTCCATTCGGGTCGTGGCGGAGCATGCCACCCTGCATCCTGATCGGGGCTTAGGCTGTAGTTAACGAAAACCTGAACCAGCTTATCGATGCGTTGCTTCATATCCGACACGGTTACATCTCCTTCCAGACAATGTGGTCACCATCCAGACATAGCGCCTGCTGGATTTCTTGGATAATGATTGCTCCCTCATTGCCCCAGAACTTCAGCCCGTCAACGTGGTAAATCTGGCTGTCTTCTTTGTGCACTGAGTCGAGTACTGCTTTGATCATGTTGTCTGTGTCAGGCTTTTGCTTGTGCGGCTGGCCTAACATCTGAGCTTTCTTCTTATTGCTCCAGCTCTGCGGCATTGGCATAACGAAGATCATGCGACTGCCGGTTTCGGGTACATCGATTCCCAGCTCTCGCACCTGATCCTTGAATGCGTGATACCGGACTACTGCTGGACGCTTTGCCCATCGATCGCGCTGGGTCTGTCTTGGTTTAGGCACCGGCGTAATCGCATAGCGGCGAGATACCGGCAAGCCCGGACGGATCACCGGCACATCATCCAGGCCGAAGCCCGGGGCATCGCCCCAAGACTCGATCAGGTCCAACTGGTGCTCTTCACGCCCCCGTTGCATTAAGCCCCTCCAGTGCACCTTTCCAGTTATTCACTTCGCGCTGAGCTGCTGTGACCTCTTCAACAAAACGCTCAAACTCTTCCCCGTCCGCGCTATGGGAGCGCTCAATCATTTCATCCAGAGCCGCCTGACTCTCTGCTAGGCGCTTTTTGTAGTAGCTCTTCATTGCCCCCGCTTCTTTTTGATCACAACTCATCCGTCACCCGCCCAATTTCAAAAGTGCGACCAGAAGAGCGCATAGCGATACAGCGCCAGCAACCCAGACAGAGAAAAAATAAGCCTCCGCGTCTGATTGATATGGAGAAAAATCAACCTTCTCCATTGCCACATCCAGGCACCAACTAAAGTTCTCCCAAGAGGACGGCGACTTAATGATCAGTAGCTCGCCGAGCATCCATAAACACCACACAGGCATCGCGCAAATCACAACAATCAATCTAGCTAAACGAAAAGCCAACGCAGCAGACGCAGCTATCAGCTTTCCAAATGCAGTTAACTCGCTCACTGTGCTGCCTCCTGCTCAATCGCAAACTTACGGTAATCGGTATCGCCGCTTTCGATATGCTCTAGATTGCCTCGGCTGTTTGTTTTGAACTGCCCCAATGGAAGAAAGGTACGCTCAAACTCGTCATGCCACTCGCCGAACTCTGTAGCCTGCCCTGATCTTGTTTTAACCGGGCCGCACGCACTGCAAAGCAGCTTGCCTTTACGCTCTGGAGCATAAGACCAATCAAACGACTTCTCAGGCCAGCCCTTGAAGCCCTGAACGGCAAGAGCGGTATTCTCTACGCAACCACAGTTCTCGCACTGAAATACGCTCATTGGGATGCCTCCTGCGCTTGCTGGCGGATCTGCTCAATATACTCACGGACCTTGTAGCGCGGAATCTCGACGTATTCTTGATCATCGTATTCAGCATCAAAGACACCGACCTCTTGAGCGAAGCTGTTTACTGCCTGTGCCTGAATCTCTGCGAGACTGGCGGCTGGGGATTCAGCGAGCAACTGCTCCACGCTTTCGCCCATTCCTTCTGAGCCTTCCATATACTCGAAATTGCCGTGCGGGAAGGGGCGAAACTTTAAAAGCTCAGATCGCAGCCGCTCATTGTGTGTTTCGAGCTGGTTGCGCTCAGCCTCTACACCGTCATGAGCTGCTGACCATTTATCCGCATCAGACAGGGCTTTATCGCGCTCGTGCTCAACCTTTACGACCTGCATCTCTAGCTCCGCTATGCGCGCATACAGATCGAACATTGCATCTGTGCTATCGGTATACCCAAAAGAGATCGCGCCTCTGCTGGATTGCTGTACTTCCACACCATCTGTTTTGAATAGAGTTTTGCTTTCCATCTGTCCCGTCCTCTACATTTGTCTACTATTTGTTCAATTTGAGCCAGTGTCCGGCTGGCTTACTTCTCTGCTGCGTTTTGATACAGAACTCGCTTGTTCTTCATATCGCACGCTTCTTCAAAATCGTACTGTTGTGCATTTGTCATATTGGTTGGCTGTGTATTGCATCGGGCGCAGTAGTACCAACGCTTACCATGCCCATCTATTCCCCATGAGAGTTTGCAGTTCATGCCGTCCGCCCTATGATGCTGTTCCGATATTCGAGCACTTCGCTCTCTACCTGCTTAAGCAATTCGGTCTCTGTTCCGTACTGCTCTTCCCATGCTTTCTGGCCAGAGTGAAAGGCCACACCGTAACCACCAGTACGATGATGCGGTGGGCATAGCGGCAAAACCTGCTTATTGCTTGCTCTCTGAGCTGTACCCTGACCGGTGCGAACGTGGTGTATCTCTGCTGGGGATTGCCCAAAGCCCGCATTGCGACATACGACACAACCCAGATCAGCTACATCAGGTAGCCACTGCTTTTCATCTTTGGTCATGCGGCCTGCCCTCTCTCCTTCGCTCTCGCCTCTTCCAGCCACTGCTTGTACTCAGCACAAATGCCTTCAGATTTCTCAGACCACTTAACGCCATGCTCACAACCAAATGCGTATATCAGTTCAATCAGTTCAGCGAATTCGCGTTTACGCATCTTGCTGGTCGATTGGCCCAATACGACAAAACCGCCGTTAATGCCTGGCACGGCTTCTTGCTGCTTGAGACCCGCGGTCATTACATGCTTCCAGTCTTCGTTGGTGAGCTTGCGTCCATACCACTCAACCTGACGGCTTACATCGGTGAGCATGGCCCAGAGCTTTGCGTTTTGATCGAGGGTTCGCTTCTCACGACCAAGGGTTACCACAACGGGGCCAGCCTGAAGCGCCTTGCTTACCAGCTCCCACGCATGACTCATACGCTCACGCTTTACCAACGGGTTCTGGATGATGATTTCGATTGATTCAGTAGCCATTACACCTCCCCTCGATAAATATCTCGGAACTTGAAGCATTTGCCGTCCCATACCACGCGAACAGCCCCAGTTGGGCCGTGGCGGTTTTTGCAGATATTGATTTCCGCAACACCTTGGTCGTGAGTGTCTGAGTTATAAACCTCGTCGCGATACAGCGTCCAAATACTGTCAGCCTCTTTCTCCACGATAGAGGCGTCAGCTATATCTCCCATGCCAGGGCGTTTATCTGGGCGCTTTTCGCACTCTCGGTTTACCTGGGCCAAAGCGACTACTGGAATGTTTAGCTCTCGCGCCAAGTTCTTTAGGCCACGAGTTACCTCCTCAACCTGAGCATGCTTTGCTAGTCGCGAATCGGTAGGCTGGATGCGCTGGATATAATCAACAAAGAGAATCTGGATATCGTGGGTAAACTTCCACTTACGCGCCTGTCGCTGTATCTCACCGATGGTTATCACCGGATCATCGTTCAGGTGGAATTTGGCGTTATTCAGCAGTGTGCGAGCACCTACCTCAAAGCTGCGCCAGTCCTCATCCGTCAGGCTGCCGTTACGAATACGTGCGCCTGATACCTGCCCCTGAATGGAGATCATCCGGGTACCCATCTGCTCTACGCCCTGCTCGCTGGAAATAACCCCAAATCGAGCATTGCTATTCAGAGCCAAGTTCAGCATCAGGGCGGTCTTGCCCATTGCCGGTCGAGCCGGAATTACAACTAAATCGGAACCATGAAACCCGCCTGTCGCTTTATCGAGATCACTAAGCCCGGTGGTAATGCCGATCTGCCCACCGTTTTGAGCAGCCTCAAAAGCCTTTTCGGTGTATTCAATACCCGCCTTCACTACGGCTTTCGCATCGTAGTCATAGCTTCGATTGCGCATGTTAAGATCCATCAGTTCCCGAATTGCCAAATCCACTGCGTTCTGCCCCTCGTCCGCCACATCAGCAATCAGGCGCTGAGCTATTGTCTGAGACTGCCTGCGCTGGTACTCACTACGAATTACATCCACGTATGAGTTCAGACTATTTCGGTGACCAATGACATTGCGGCACAGATCCACGATGTAAGACATCCAATCAACACCAGGCCGGCTATCAGATAGGCGCTCAGCAATGGTGGTCGGCTCTGCTGGCACCCCTTGGCTGTTCAGGCTGCTCGCAGTTTCCAGTACAGCCCGAATATGCTCGTTGCCAAACCAGCCCAACGGAAGGTCTATCTCAGCCAACACACTGTTGTCCAGAATCGTCAGCATCGCTACTGTGCGCTCTGCCTCGAAACCGCTGTGCTTAAACTCCATGCTTTCCATGTCGAGCCTCAAATTTGATCAAAATCGAATTCGCGCCATGCTGGCGGCGCTGACGGGGCTGAATATCCGTTTGCCGCTGCAGGTATCGCGCTTTTGCTGCGCTGGATGTCTTTCTTCAGCCACATCGCAAACTGACTTTCCCAGCCGCTCTGGGAGTTCGAGCGCCCTTTCGGCTCATGGTAGTTCCGGAAGCCTTGCAGGGCATCGGTAATCAGGGTGCGGTTAACCGTGTTCAGGTTGACTCCCATCGACAGACAGCGCTCAGCGAAAGGGTTTTCACGATACTGCCAGCTCAAAGTCATTCGCTGATTGTCGTCTTCGTACTGCTGGAAAACAGGGTGTTCAGGTTCGCGTGCACTCTCTGTTGTATTCTCTGTTGTATTCTCTTGTAACATTTGGTCATTTTGACCAGATGCCATCTGTTCACTTTGACTAGATGGGAGTTGGTCAATTTGACTAGATGCATCTGCTCGCTCGGTTACTTCGATTTGGTCATTTTGACCAGATGCGTCACTGCTGGCTTTGCGCTCAATTTCCGTCAGTGCGGCGTAGTTGATTGAATACCACTTAGTACGGTTGAACTTGTCGCCTTTCAATTCGCCGTGAAGGTGATCAATACGGATCAGGCCAAGCTTTTTCAGACTACTCAGCGTTCTACGGAACGTGCTTGGAGACCAGAAGCGAAACTCATACTGGAACTCTTCATCCGTCTTGTAGAACCACGTAGCTCCGTTGTACTTGTGTTCTGAGCGAGACAGCCAGTAATGCACCTGCTGAAGCACAATTGCTTCATTCAAGCCAATAGCGGCAGCGAGAGAAGGCAGCACCTGTAGTGGGGCCTCTTGAATAAGGAGTTTGTTAC
>NZ_JBFGYC010000242.1:0-5730 GCF_041587635.1 Pontibacterium sp.
GGTCTGGTATTTAACCCGGCGACGCCACTGAGCCATCTGGACTACGTGATGGATAAAGTCGACATGGTCTTGCTGATGTCGGTAAACCCGGGCTTTGGTGGTCAGAAGTTTATTCCGGGTACGCTGGATAAGTTGCGTCAGGCACGTGAGATGATCCAGAACAGCGGTTATGACATTCGTCTGGAGATTGACGGTGGTGTTGGTATTGGGAATATCCGTGAAATTGCTGAGGCGGGTGCGGATACCTTTGTGGCAGGTTCTGCGATTTTTAACACCGATGACTACACAGCCACCATCGACGCGATGCGTGCTGAACTGGCGAACGTGTCCAGCTGATGCAACAACTGTTTGAAGGGCGGGAGCCCGGGCTAATTTTGTTTGACCTGGATGGCACGCTGGTTGACAGTGTGCCGGATCTTGCCGCAGCTGTGGATGAAATGCTTCGTGCACTTGAGCGTCCATTGGCGGGCTTGGAAAAGGTCCGCCAGTGGGTGGGCAATGGTGCCCCGGTGCTCGTTCAGCGAGCATTGACAGGTGAGCAGAATCCCAACGCGGATGCGATTGATCCTGTGTTGTTCAACAAAGCCTTCGACTTATTTATGTCCGCCTATGGGAACAGCGCCTCCCATAGCAGTACGCTTTACCCGGGTGTGATGGAATGTCTGCAAGGGTTGCATGCGCGAGGCATAATGTTGGGGGTTGTGACCAATAAACCCATTCAGTTTACCCACCCTATTCTTGATGAGTTTGGACTATCTCCCTTCTTTTCTGTGGTGCTGGGTGGCGATAGCTTACCGCAGAAGAAACCGTCGCCAGAGCCACTGTGGTATGCGATGGAGTTGGCGGGTGTCGCCGCAGAGCATACGCTGATGGTGGGTGACTCCAAGAGCGATATCGGAGCCGCCCGTGCCGCAGGGTGTGCCGTGGTTGCCGTGCCCTACGGCTACAATCACGGTGAACCGGTTCAGAACTACAAGCCAGATCTGTTAGTAGAGCGTTTGGATCAGTTGCTCTGACTAGCGACCTGCATCGGAGGCTGGCTGTTCTCGGTCTTCAAACAAGATTCGACGAGCGCTGTTGGTGACGGCCAATACGCCGGGGTGACGAATACGTCGCTCCAGCGAGATCGCATAGAAGCGTTCGCGGATCGAATCGATACGACCAATGCTTTCTACCGAGAACTGACGTTCGATATGTGGCTCAAGTACGCTGGGGCCACAGAACACTCCTTTCCCTGCCTGTCCAAATGTCCCCAGCAATGCGTGATCCACACACTCGACAACGATGTTGGGGTGAATATCATGGCGATCACACCACTTTTGCAGGCTGGAACCAATCATCGTATCGCCGGTTGGCATCAGCAGAGGCGCATTCTGCAGTGATTGGGGGAAATTCTCCCGATAGTTCGCAGCCAGTGCCGGAGCTGCAAACATCGACATGCTGCAATCTCCCAATAGGTGGTTATAGGCTCTGATATTGAAGCCTGCATCTACGGGGCGATCCGTCAGTACCATATCCACACGGTGGGTGGCGAGGTCGGCCAGCAAGGTTTCCATGTTGCCTTCACGGCACTCGAGCCGGACCGGTTCATCCAATTCCAGGGCAGGTTCCAACAGCCGGTATGCAACCAGCTTGGGCAAAACATCAGCAATACCGACACTGAAAAGACGTACGGACTGTCCCGGGTTGCGTAGCTGGTCCTGCAGTGACTCGCCCATCGAGAAAATCTGCTCTGCATAATCCAGCGCTTGCTTGCCCGCATCGGTCAGAATCAGTTTGCGGCCTTCCTTTTGTAGCAAGGCAACCCCAAGAGTGTGCTCCAGCTGTTTGAGCTGACCTGAAATAGTTTGTGGTGTCAGATTGAGCTTCTCGCAGGCACGGACGATGGAGCCTTCCTGTGCAACCACCATAAAATAACGTAAGTGCTTGAAATTCAGATGATGAATCATAGTTCGAAAAAACCGAAGTGTTTTTAGATTAAATTCGAATTTTCTTGTCTTATGGGGTGAGTATACTGAATTCATTAGATGAGTTCTCCCCCCCGATAGTCTGGCTGCTGGGACTAAAAATGACAGCAGGGCTCTTATCACAATGCTAATTACACACCCCGGCCTGTCCGGGGTTTTTTTTTGAGGTGTTTATGCAGATCGTGCAGCGATTCATTCAGCTTGAGTCCGCGAGTGGCATTTTATTGATTGGGGCAATGTTATTCGCCATGTTGATGGCGAATACCCCGCTTGATCCTTATTACGAAGCGATTTTAGATCTACCGGTCGAAGTGCGCGTGGGTGCACTTCACCTGGATAAACCGCTGTTGCTATGGATAAACGACGGCTTGATGGCAATCTTTTTCCTGCTGGTGGGGCTTGAAGTTAAACGAGAGTTGATGGTCGGTGAGCTTTCAGAGCCAAGTCGCATCGTGCTGCCTGCTATTGCAGCAGTGGGTGGTATGGCGATCCCCGCACTCTGTTTTGCTGTTTTTAACTGGAGTAATGATACCGACCTGCGTGGTTGGGCGATTCCGACCGCAACGGATATCGCTTTTGCTCTGGGCATCTTGTCGTTGTTGGGTAATCGGGTTCCAGTGGCGCTGAAGTTGTTTCTGATGACGCTGGCGATTATCGATGACTTAGGGGCCATTATTGTTATCGCCCTGTTCTATACCACTGAACTGTCGACGTTATCATTGACGGTTGCAGCGACAACCATTGCGATGTTGTTCCTGATGAATCGTCTGGGCGTGATGCGTATTGCTGCGTATGTTCTGGTGGGTGTTGTGCTCTGGATCAGTGTGTTGAAGTCCGGTGTGCACGCAACACTGGCCGGCGTGGTGTTGGCATTTGCGATTCCGCTCACCAATAAGAAAAATCCAGACTTTTCACCGCTCAAGAGTCTGGAACATCTGCTTCATCCGTGGGTGGCCTTCGCCATTTTGCCGTTCTTTGCTTTTGCCAATGCGGGTGTGCCGCTGGCGGGAATATCGCTGGATATGCTCTTAGCGTCGGTTCCAGTAGGAATTATGGCAGGTTTGTTTATCGGTAAGCAGGTTGGGGTATTTGGCTTCAGCTGGATTGCGATAAAGCTGGGGCTTGCCGAAAAACCCGGAGGGGCTGGTTGGGGGGCACTCTATGGTGTATCGCTGCTGACCGGCATCGGTTTTACCATGAGTTTGTTTGTCGATTCACTGGCCTACGAAGGCATGGCCGATCTTTATGGTGGTGCAGACCGCCTGGCTATCCTAATAGGATCGGTAGTATCAGCCCTAGCGGGGTATCTGGTGCTGAAATTTGCACTGAAAGACTGAGTATTGGACTGTGACGGTTGATTCGCTTACGGTGCTGCTATATGGTCTCGGTATCGATTCCATTTGCTGAACATAAGCGATCAACCGTGAATTCATACGAGTCTCTGCAGAACTTTGGTGCTTTGCCCCGCTTGCCGTACGTCGGTGAACGATGGCGATGGTGTGCCTGAAACGAGTTTTGTTCTACTCGTTGCAGTGATTTCTGAATTCAGCATCCTCAGACTTACGATTTTTTGTTTGCCCCTCTGACACGTGCTTTCTTCGCTTCCTGCGACGATCTCAAATCTGTACACCGAATTTACGCCTGAGATATAAAGCATGACACCTGAACAGTTTGCCGAACTGGCTGCCCAGAATTTCAATCGTATTCCTGTTGTTCGCGAAGTACTTGCCGACCTGGATACACCTCTTTCCACCTATATGAAGCTGGCTAACGCGCCCTACAGCTACCTGCTGGAGTCGGTTGAAGGGGGCGAAAAGTGGGGGCGTTACTCGATCATTGGTTTGCCATCACGCACAGTTCTCAAAGTCTCTGGCTTTGATATCACTGTAGAGACTGACGGCGCGGTGGTTGAACGTCATCATTCTGAAGATCCTCTCGCCTTTGTGGAAGAGTTCCAAAAACGCTACCGCGTGCCGGATCTGCCGGGCCTACCCCGTTTTAACGGCGGTCTTGTCGGTTATTTTGGTTACGATTGTGTGCGTTACGTGGAAAAACGCCTGCAGAAAAATGTGCCTGAAGATGCGATCGGTACGCCGGATATTTTGCTGATGGTGTCTGATGAGGTTGTTGTATTTGATAACCTTAGTGGCAAACTGGTCTTGATCTCCCATGCTGACCCGCAAGAACCCGATGCTCTGGAGATTGCCCAGCAGCGTCTGGATGCACTCGTTAATCGCTTACGGTTTAGTGTGCCGTATGAGCGTCAGTGCAAAGGGCGTGAAGTCGATGAAAATGAATTCAAGTCCAGCTTTGGCGAGCAAGAGTTCATGGATTCGGTCGATCAGATTAAAGAGTACATCCTCTCGGGCGATGTGATGCAAACCGTCATCTCCCAGCGTATGTCGATTCCGTTCGACAACCGTCCGTTGGATCTGTACCGCGCACTGCGGAGCCTGAATCCATCCCCATACATGTATACGCTGCATCTGGATGATTTCCACGTGGTCGGCTCCTCACCAGAAATTCTGGCGCGGGTGGAAGACGGAGTGGTCAGTGTGCGTCCGATTGCGGGTACCCGTCGTCGCGGCAAAACCGAAGAAGAAGATCTGGCGCTGGAAAAAGAGTTGCTGGCTGATCCAAAAGAGATCGCCGAGCACCTGATGCTGATCGATCTGGGGCGCAACGATGTGGGCCGAGTGGCTCAGATCGGTGGTGTTGAGCTAACCGGAAAAATGGTGATCGAACGTTACTCCCACGTGATGCATATCGTTTCCAATGTTGACGGTAAGTTGAAGCCGGATGTGAGCGCAATGGATGTATTGCGTGCAACCTTGCCTGCTGGCACATTAAGCGGCGCACCTAAAGTGCGGGCGATGGAGATCATCGACGAGATGGAACCCGTCAAACGGGGTGTCTACGGTGGGGCGGTTGGTTACCTCTCCTGGAATGGTAATATGGATACCGCAATTGCGATCCGTACGGCTGTCATCAAGGATAATACCCTGCATATTCAGGCAGGGGCGGGGGTGGTGGCAGACTCTGTACCACGCCTTGAATGGAAAGAGACCATGAACAAGGGCCGCGCAATATTCCGTGCGGTGGCGATGGTCGAAAAAGGTTTGGATAACCTCTGAATCTCTGCACAGGACATAGATAAATGTTGTTAATGATCGATAACTACGATTCCTTTACCTACAACGTAGTGCAGTATCTGGGTGAGCTGGGTGCTGAGGTTGAGGTGCATCGTAACGATGAGATTTCTGTTGCCGAGGTTGAGGCAAAACAGCCAGATCATCTGGTGATCTCCCCCGGGCCCTGTACTCCAAATGAAGCGGGTATCTCGGTTGAGGCGATCACGCACTTTGGCGGCAAGCTGCCATTGTTTGGTATCTGTTTAGGACACCAGAGTATTGGTCAGGCGTTTGGTGGCAAAATCGTGCGTGCCAAAGAGGTCATGCACGGTAAAACCTCTCCGGTATATCACAACAATACCGGTGTATTTGAAGGTCTTGCGAATCCCGTAGAGGTGACCCGTTACCACTCGTTGGTCATCGATCAGGCGACCCTGCCTGACTGTCTGGAGATTACTGCGTGGACTCAGAACGAAGACGGCAGCATCGACGAAATTATGGGCGTGCGTCACAAGGAACTGGACATTGAAGGTGTTCAGTTCCACCCGGAGTCGATCCTCACCGAGCAGGGCCACGATCTGCTGGCAAACTTCCTGAAACGAAAAAAATAACAGGCTGGATGGTTAATCCCA
>NZ_JBFGYC010000243.1:0-5654 GCF_041587635.1 Pontibacterium sp.
AAGGGTTAGTCTTGCTTATCTGGCGTCACAGCATTAACAGCTGCTTTAGCGCTTCCACGGAAATCAATATCAGGAATTATCGTTTGCGGCTTAAACGTGCGGCGGTAGTGGTAGACGTTAACGGGAACGCCCTCTAGCTGCTCAACCATAGCGGTAACTTGGCCGCTATTACCAATAAGGCTACGCTTGTACTCGCTGTCAGACACCTTACAAATAACTGACGTTCGGCTGTTGTCGTACTCAATATTGCACCGGCCTTCGATTATTTGTAGCTGCGTATCTGTCCATGTGTTGATAAAGATGATTCGACGGTTTAGTTCAAAATTGTCAGCAGCTTTTGTTAGGTTATGTTTTGCAACAGTTGCATCATCTAAAACACAGCCGGAGACTAACAAAGCAATCAAAATCGACGCTGCCCCCAGCACTTGTTTTGCATATTTCATGTTCTTCACCTTTGTCTACTTAATAATTTAATTCTTGCAGCGCGTTTTATTGCGCCGTTATGCCGCCTAATAGCAGCCTTGAGAATCTGTAAAGCTGCTGTTAATCAGCCGGTCATGCTTGCGATCAACCGCTTTTTTCATTCGCATAATTGCCGCATCGTAGGACTTTTGATTCTCATCGTCGTAGTGCACAAGCTCCGCACCACGCACCAACAAATCAACCTCTTCTTCACTCAGGGTAACTTGCACTTTAATGCCCATGTTCGCCTCCGCCGGCATAACAAAAATTTCAAAGTGGACTGTCGTTTCGCTCGCTTCCGCTCACTGCACATCGGCCCGTTAAATTAGGGGTTAGGCCGCAGCCCCAAAGCTCTGCTTCCCAAACTGCGCCGCATCCAGTTCAGCCGCTGCTTGAATCGATTCGCTCATCATGCGAACGTGATCGGCAAAACCGACTTTATTGAAGACGTTCTGCAGCTTCTCGACTGCTGGCAGGAAATTGGAGTCAGGCACTTTAAAAACCAGCTTATTGATGGTGTCGCAATAGCGGCCGTGATCGATGATAGTCTGATAGTCTCTCAGAGCTTTCATTGCCTTCTGGGTCATAGCCAGATCAGCTTTTAGCACTCGGCGAATGACGCGCACTTTAAACTTACGCTTAGCTACACGCTTGAGCATTTTGCGCTCTGAGCTTGTTTCGTAGCGCATAAGTTCTGGATTTTTCAGCATCTCAAGACCGGCGATGGCAACCGCGTCATTGATTGTGTTTATGATTCTCTCAGCAGGGGTGAGGCTCATTTCGCTTTCCCTTTCCGGTTAACCTGTCTGGAATATGCTTTCCAGTCCCAATACTGCGGATTCACTGATTCGCCTCCGACGCTTGCTTGTCAAAATTTTCACCACAGAAAGGGCAGTACGTCATTGCCATGCTTATGCTGTCGTGGGTGGTATTTTTATATTCGTCTCCGCTAGATTTCGTTCTTCGGTACTTAATGGAGACGGGGAGCATTACGTCATTGCCTTTGCCGTCGAGGCGAAAAACCTTGTTCTCCCACTGGATCTTGAGAGTGCCTGGCTTATGCGCTGGCAGCTTTGGCTCAACTTCAGCCGTGACAGCCTTTAGCGTCTCATTCATGCAGTTACACATTGGCTGTCTCCTGTGCTGATTCAGGCGCTTCAGCCAAGCCGCCAAAGGCTTCGATCAGCTGAGGAAAAACACGGGTAAACTCGATACCCATCTGAGCCAGATCAGCGTCAAACTGCGCTAGCTGATCTTCAGGTGACTCCTGATCCATCTTCTCTTTCATCTGATCGGTAAGCTTGATGCGCTTGATTGTCAGATCTTCCTGAAGGATAAAACGAAGCGCCTCTTCCCATTCGACGGCCAGCTTTACGACCCGCTTACCGGCTTCAAGGTGAGCAATGTATTCTTCATCCTGCAGCTCTTGCCCTTTGATGCGTACAACGCCGCCTTCTACAAGGTTGTCGCGCAATTCGGCCTCATCCAAAATATTGAAGTCGGCAGGGCGATTGTCTGCACCCTCTACCCACTGGCTCATGATTGCTGATGGTGCGTGCTTAACATCGGGCAGCTGGACAGGCAGAGTCCCCAGCGTTCCGCGCAGGTAGGACAGCAGTTCTTCTGCGCGCTTGTGGCTCGATGCATCCACGATAAGCCATCCCTGCTGCGGGGCGATCAACGCATGAGTGATCTGATATTTGCTAAATGCGCGCGGTAGCAGATCCAGAATCACTTCATCTTTGATCTGGTCACGCTCTTTTCGGTAAACCTTGCGCGCCTGATCTCGCTGAATGACGCGAACCTTTTCTTCAACTGCCTGCTTCACCACTACAGAAGGGAGGATCTTCTCTTCCTTCCGTGTGCTGATCAGATGAAAGCCGTGCACTGTCTGCGCTAGCTGATCAGTCAGCCCCTGAGTTGGGTCGGTCCAGCCGTAGCGGCTTAGGTCCTGACTGCCACATGGCGTGAATACCTGCTCTTGCAGCTTTTCAGTCAGCTGCTCAGTGGTGATGTCCAGGTCACCGGTGATACGGTAGAAAATTGCGTTTTTGAAAAACATCGAGCTATGACTCCAGATTCAGAATTAATTGTTTGGTCTTATAAACAAAGGGCTTAACGCCCGGCTTGCGGTAACGCTCAACTACCCCCCCCCAGTGACGCTTCTCTCAATACCGACGAAACGCACTGGCGAGATACCCCGCAAACCTCAGCAAGCAGGCTTGCCGTGTACTCCTGATCTGGATTCATGTTTGCAAGAATTGCTGTCCCGTTCTCCATGTCACTACCCCGTCCAAGGCTAGAGAGGGAGGCGGCTATACCGCCTCACCAGTTTGAGGATTAGCGCCAGCTTCCAGCGCCTTTTTGGTGTTTCCGTATGCAACGAAAACTGAATTCCATAGAGCAGCAGGAGGATTATTCTCTTGCTGGAATGCTTCGGCATCAGTGCGGCACACCGCTAACCCCTCCAAGGTTTCGCAGCTGTTAAACACCTCAACCCACTGATCTACGATGGGCTGCCAGTTTTGTTCTGGCTCAGCCTTCGCTTCAGGCTCCTCAGCCTGCTTGCGAGGGTTTATCTTGTTCTGAAGGCTGGAAGGTGCGGCCGATGGATTTACCTCGCGCTCTGCTGGTCGTGACGGCTTCTCAAATTCGTCAGGGGTATAGACGCCCAAAATTACGTCAGGGCAGTACAGGCGAGCCCAGCGCTTGAGGGCAAGATAAGCCAGCTGCTGCTTGGGATCTGAAGCCCACAGGGTTGAGTTGCGCACCTGAGCTTGAGAGAGTAGTAGCTCAAGAATTCGAGGCTCCTCTTCTCCCTTAAGGGTTGCCCACACTCGGACGCCAAGGCCTTTTTCATCTTTAAGCGTCCAGTTAGGTGCATTGTACTTATTGCCCTTGCTGCTGGTTTTTTCTACGAAGTTGCCAATAACTCCAGACCAATCACCAAACCACTCGTAATGGATGCGATCTTTGGTTGGCGCCATTGAATTGATCACCGCATTCACCAGCTGCGCTTCATACCCGAGCGTGCCGTTTACCAGGTGCGTCTTCTGAGCAACCGCGTAAGGGTTCATGCCCCACTGTGCAGCCTGCATCGCGATAGCCATGCAATCGCCCTGATTGCCACGTAGGTGCTGCGGAATCGTGGATTTTCCTGAGGCCATCATTGCTGCGAAGTTGCTCAGCTGCTGCATGATCATTGGGTTCATGAGCATGTTGGCGGTATGGGTAGCGCTCGGGTCGGTCATTTCCATTGGTGCGCCGCCTTGCTGCATGGAAACTACGTTGCTTGCTTCCTGATTCATTGTTCTTCTCCTAATTCTGTTTACGCAGCACGTGCCCAGCGAGGGCGCTCAAGCGTATGAATATGCATCCAGTCATCTGCTGTTCGGCATTGGTGGTACGTATCAAGATCGCGGCGAAACAGCTCAAAGCCTGCTTCTTTCCAGTCGGGTGTCAGGTCGATTACGTCGACCGGATAGCGACCAGCATTAATGCTTGAACTCACGGCCAGGAAAAGAAATGTCGCGTCCTCGCCAAAGTGCTGCTTGAAGCCGTGCGAATACATCGCGTCCTGAACGTGGTATCGAAACTCTTCGATGTGTCGCTTAAATCGACTCATGTCATCGACTTTCTTTACATCAACAATCAGCGCTCGATCACTAATCATCCGGTCAGGGCGAATGCGGCACAGCTCGCCGGTCTCCTCATCGCTCCAGTAGATGGACGCTTCATTCTGTCCTTCTTCTTCCAGCAACCAGCGCGCCGTAGGATGAGCCATAACGCTTTCGCGCATGATCTTCAGCTTTCGGCCTTCTTCAGCGGTCATAATGGTCTTTCCCAGTGAGGCGCAGTCTTCGTAGAACGCTTTCTTGGCTGCCTTGCCCTCGTTAGTGCGACCGTTGAATACCGGCGCGACAATAAAGCGATCCTCAAATTCTTCTGGTTCCAAGATCACACAGTGAAGGGCGGTACCCATATCCAGTGCTGCGGTCTTTTCTTCATCTACCGGTGCCTGCTTATTCCAGAGAAACTTAGAAGGACAGTCAGCGATCAGATCCAAGCCGGACTTACTGACGCCCGGCCCAGAGTGGTACGCTTCGTTTGTTAGGTCGGTGTAGATGCCCGGCTCCATGATGCGCTCCCTATGCCGCTTGTTTCTGTTCTACCTGCGTTTGCAGGGATTCGATTTCATTGATCAGGTCCAGCACTTGCTGGGGTTCTGCTTGAGCTGTAGATACACCCATAAATTGCAGCGCATCGAACTGAAGGCCAAGCTCTGTATGCAGTTCCTGAATCTGGCGTACCAGGTCTTCTACCTGCTTAGCAGTGGCGATCATTGACCAAAGGCTCTGGTCGTTCTGGCTTGGCTCAGCTTTGGCGGTCATTACTTCAGCCGCGCCTTTGAGTTGTTGAAGTTTCATGGCTCTGTCCTCAGTAGTCGTAAACGCGAAGCTCGGTATCGAGGTTGTGGACATAAACAGTGTCGATATCGCTGATCAATGTCCGGGCTGCGTACATCTGAAACACCTTGGCTTCAGCGCCGTAATTGGTGGTTCCCAGATGCTCACGCCCACTCCAGATGATGCGGATATCTTTGTCTTTGCTGATGTAGAGGTGCAGGTCAGGGGATCGCTCAGATCTGCCGTAGCTCTCTTCTTTGCATTTCCAAAGCTTCAAGGTGTGACCATTCAGACAAGAGCCGTCATCATGCTCAATCTCAACCGTTACAAGCTCATCAAGATCGCTTGGATCGAACGCGTCTTCCCGCCAATACTCAATGAAGAGATTAACCAGCTCCTGAACGGTGATTTCTTTTGGAGCTGGAGAGAGCATCTTTTCAATGTCTTCCAAAAAACGCCCCTGAGCTGCTTCCTTCATGTGCTTATGAGCAACGCCTTTAACCGCGTCGACCATCACCGCACTAAATTCCTGAAGGCCGCACTGGCTGAAATCGATGTTCAGGTTGTCCTCTAGGCCCTTTTCGATCTGCTTGCCCAGCTTGCCGTAGCTGCGAAACATCGATGAAAAGGCTTCCTCGACGGAGCTTTCAACCTTCTCGCGAATGATCTTTTCGATCTGGCCCTGCTCGGCCATGTCCTTCATTACGTTGTTTACCAAAGTGTTTAGTTCTTGCATCGTCCCGTCCTCGGATGATTGTTAAGGTTGCTGTAGATCTCCCGGTCACA
>NZ_JBFGYC010000244.1:0-5630 GCF_041587635.1 Pontibacterium sp.
CGGTATCTACTCCGGCTTCTTTACACCAACAGAGTCTGCATTTGTTGCGATCTTCTACACCCTGTTTGTCGGCGTATTTATCCATAAGGAGCTGACCTGGGCAGACCTGTTCCGCTCGCTGGAAACCACGACATGGCTGTCCGGTCGCGTACTGTTGATCCTGTTCACAGCAACCGTATTTGGTCGCTTGCTGGTAGAGAATCAGATTCCTGCAATCGTTGCAGAATCGATGCTGAGCCTGACGGATAATATCTACCTGATCTGGTTCCTGATCATCGCATTCCTGCTGTTCGTAGGCATGTTTATGGAAACCCTGGCAGCGATCATGATCCTGACACCTGTATTGCTACCTGTGACCTATAACCTGGGTATCGATCCGGTTCACTTCGGTATCGTCATGGTATGTAGTCTGTCGATCGGCTTCGCGACACCGCCATTAGGTGAGAACTTGTTCGTCGCCTCCGGTATATCGAACATCTCACTGGAAGAGGTTACGGTGAAAGCATTGCCATTTGCATTGGTTTCGACAATCGCCGTATTTGTTATCGCGTTCTTCCCAGAGATATCTCTGTTCCTGCCACGCGTGTTTGGCTATTAGATAAACAGGGACTTCGCTTAGTCCGCACCTGACCATCAGGTGCGGACTGCTCAAATAGCCCTATCAGGAATTACGATTATGCTACCCGAACTCCGCAAGATTCTTTACAGCACCGATCTCTCCAAAGGTTCTACTGCTGCGTTTGAACAGGCAACCTATCTGGCTAAAAAGACCGGCGCTGAGATCCACATCCTGCACGTTGTTGAGAAACTCTCAAGCGATGCAAAGATCACCTTTCAGACCTATGTGATGGATTCAAAAAGCCGTCATGACATTCTGAAAGAACGCGTTCACCGCGCGGAAGATAAACTGATGGTACGCCAGGAACATTTCTGGGATGAACTGTACAGCGATGAAGCTGACGTGCGTAAACAGATCAAATCAATCAATGTGGTTGAGGCTTACCCGGCTGAAACCATCATCAAATACGCCAAAGAGCTGGACGTTGATATGATTGTGATGGGCACACACGAGAAAGGAATCATGCATACCTTCCTCGGCAGTGTTGCAAAGAATGTGCTGAACCGTTCTCGCATCCCGGTATTGATCGTCCCGCTGCCAGAGAAAGAGGGTTAATCTCCTCTACTTCGAAAAAGATCAAGACAACAAAAAAGCCCCGCTTCATAAGATACGGGGCTTTTTTTATGGGGACAGAACGTGATTCGGGGAACCGAATCTGCAGTTATCGCTTAACCCGCGATACCTACGAAGTCATAACGAGGCTCTTCAACCTTCGGTTGAGGCTGAGACTTGGCCACTTCACGCATCATAGGCTTTTCCTGTTTGACAGTTGCGCACGCTTTTACAGCTTGCACAGGGTTACGAACAGTTACCGATGGTTGTACCGCAGCTTGAGCCAACATATTCGCCTCTCTTACAGGTTAGGGCCAATGACGAACCAGCAATCGGTTCGGATGGGGCCAGTTATTAATTAACGATGGAGCCAGTATAGAGAAACCATATAATCTGTAAACGAATAAAAAACTAATTATTAATAACTAAAGGAAATATTAAATATAACCCTTTAAAAATAAAGAATATTTTTTATTACACCCTGTACAAATATCAAACAATTTTTTTGGATCTGGCCCTAGATTGACCCAATCGTTGGCGCTTGGACCCAGTAGCCAAGGTTCCTATAGTGCTTATCTGATCGTCAAAAGTTGATGAGAGTACGCATGATGAACACCCAAATCGATATACAGACCCCTTCACTCCAGCACTCTGACTGGAACACGCCAAGCCAGCTGGTTGGCAGCGGTTACGACGCGCGCAGCAGCGAAAACGGCCTGCTGACGATTATGTACGGTAGCCTGGAGCATGCTTCAAGATTTGAGTGGCTGAATGCTGGCCGCACGCTGGTCGATAAAACCTACATCAACATACTTTGGCAAGCGGCCGATCTACCCCCAACGGGCGTGGATCGCACGCGCATGGCTTCAGATCTGGATGCATTTATTCGCGCACACCTGCAGCCGTTATGGCACGAGTTTGAACACCTGACCCACGACGAGAAACATCAGCTCACAATCGAGCTGGTTGAGCGTGCTGCCAATGACGTTTTTGGCACCGGCTATCAGGAAGAAGCCGCTAGCTGGTTGCTGTACTACCTCTGCCCACAGCTGCCCGTATTCCCGATGAATGATGTTCTACGCAATGTCATAGCTGATACTCAGGGCAGATCTGTCCTGA
The DNA here is from genome assembly GCF_041587635.1 of Pontibacterium sp. Classification (NCBI taxonomy): domain Bacteria; kingdom Pseudomonadati; phylum Pseudomonadota; class Gammaproteobacteria; order Oceanospirillales; family Oceanospirillaceae; genus Pontibacterium; species Pontibacterium sp. Next base: position 2,291 of record NZ_JBFGYC010000244.1, read on the forward strand.
ACACTTACGCGGAATACCATCAGGCCTGTCGTCAGCAATTCAGCCACTTGCTACCTCATATTCACAGCACTGCGCCCGCAGCAGAATACGGCACAGTGCGTGAGGTCGACGCGATCAACCAGATACTTCGCGGCAGCGACTGGTGGCAACGGCGCTGCCTGATTCACCATCTACTAATGGCGTGATCTGACTGCACATCAGATCTTGCCGTTTCAGCAAGAATAAGAACTACGATTTCGGAGGACTATCATGCCAGGCCTACTGCCAAACGTGGACCCTGAGGGGCTGCTCGAGTATTCAGTAGTGTATACCGACCGCTCACTGAACCATATGTCCCAAGCGTTTCAGGGTGTAATGAACGACATCTCATCCACGCTGAAGCAGGTGTATAACGCCCATTCTGTGGCTGTTGTACCCGGCAGCGGCACCTTTGCGATGGAAGCCGTCTCCCGACAGTTTGCGAACAATAGAAAGTGCCTGATTATCCGCAACGGCTGGTTTAGCTTCCGCTGGAGCCAGATTTTCGAGATGGGAAAAATTCCCTCTGAAGAGATTGTTCTGAAGGCCCGTCAAACATCAGATGATGCAACCGCACCTTTTGCGCCAGCACCGATCGAAGAGGTCGTCTCTGCAATTAAAGCGGCACGTCCTGATATGGTGTTTGCGCCGCATGTAGAGACCGCATCCGGCATGATTCTGCCTGATGACTATATCCGCGCCGTGGCTGATGCTGTCCATGAAGTGGGCGGTATCTTTGTCCTCGACTGCATTGCATCTGGTACGTTGTGGGTGGATATGGAAGCCTCTGGCGTCGACATTCTGATCAGCGCACCACAAAAAGGCTGGAGTGGCTCTCCATGTTGCGGCCTCGTGATGATGAACGAAACCGTACGCCAGATGATCGACGACACCACCAGCAGCAGTTTTGCCTGTGATCTGAAGAAATGGCTGCAGATTATGGAAACCTACGAAAACGGTGCGCATGCCTATCATGCCACGATGCCAACAGACTCCCTGACCCGATTCCGCGATGTAATGAAGGAAACCGAAGCACTGGGTTTCGATAGCATCCGCAATGCGCAGCAAACACTGGGAGATCGTGTGCGTGCCCTGCTGACCAGCAAAGGCATACAAAGCGTCGCCGCTGAAGGCTTCCAGGCGCCGGGCGTTGTCGTGAGCTACACCGGCGATGCAGAGATACAGAATGGTAAGAAGTTTGTCGCAGAAGGCCTGCAAATTGCTGCGGGTGTACCACTTCAGTGCGACGAGCCTGCAAATTTCCAGACCTTCCGACTAGGCCTCTTCGGGCTGGATAAACTGACCGATATTGACGGTACAGTCGCCGCACTGGAAAGCGCTCTCGCCAACGTAGTCGACGCCTAAACCAAACACCAACGTTGCTACCCCCGCGGTAGCAACGTTATATTCCATACTCAGAATACCCCTTTCTGGAATATTCATTATTCCTATCGCAAATTTTCGCCTATATTTCCTGTCAGCTTTGTTTAAATTTGTTCAGGAGTTTTTATGCTTGCGGTTATCTTTGAAGTTTGGCCAACTGCGGAAGGCAAAGAAGAATATTTAGAGATCGCGGCCAATTTGCGCTCATTTCTTGAAGATCGCGATGGTTTTATCTCCATTGATCGCTATCAAAGCCTAAACGATGAAGGAAAGATACTCAGCCTCTCTTTTTGGCGGGACGAAGAAGCCATTCGTGTATGGCGAAATCTGTTTGAACACCGTTGCGCTCAGCAACAGGGAAAGCTAGAGCTTTTTAAAAACTATCGTATACGCGTTGCCAACATCGTGCGTGATTATAGCCTTGATGTACGCACAGAAGCGCCCGCTGATTCAGTGGCGGCACTCGACTGAATATCAATATCTATTACAGACTCACACTTATAACCTGATCGCACTTATTGCATCAGCAGAGGCCGTGTTGATTCACCTACGTCTCATTGAAGGGGCGGGTTCTACACAGCAATTTTGGCTCAACCGTTTCAGGAACACATGATGACCCCAACATTAGCATTTGATGTCTATGGCACATTAATCGATACCCATGGGGTCGTCGGCAAACTCACTGAGCTTCTCGAAGATGACGGCAAGGCGCAAGCCTTCTCTCAGACATGGCGTGATAAACAGCTGGAGTATTCGTTCCGCCGAGGGCTGATGCAGAACTACGAAAACTTTGCGGTGGTCACACGCGATGCTCTTAACTACGCCGATCAGTTTTGCCAAACCCATTTCACGGACGATCAGAAAAGTGAACTACTTGCGGTATACCGCACCCTGCCCGCTTTCCTTGACGTTGAAAGTGGACTGACTGAATTGAGAGCTGCAGGCTGCAGACTGTTTGCGTTTTCCAACGGCAGCGCGGATGCGGTTGAAACCCTGCTTCAGGCAGCGGGTATCCGTGACTTCTTTGATGGCGTGGTGAGTGTAGACGATATGAGATCGTTTAAGCCCAACCCGGGCGTATACAGCCACTTTCTACGCCAAAGCGGAGCGACCGGCGCTCAAGCCTGGCTTATCTCCAGCAACCCGTTCGACGTCATTGGCTCCATCTCCGCGGGTATGAACGCAGCATGGGTAAAACGCTCACCCACCGCCATCTTTGACCCGTGGGGCATTGAACCCACAGCAGTTGTCAGCAGCCTGACCGATCTAAAAGAGAATATTATCGGCTAGTGTGTTGACCTTACTACAACCTCAAGCCTTATGTTGAGCGCATCGATACACTGATCCCACAACATCTGGCTTGGAGGTTCGTATGAACACCACCACATCCCCTATCCCATCGCTACTCAATGACGCAGCATTCATCTCAGCATTTGAAGATCTGAGCCTGCCGCCAGACCTGTTCGACCACAAAGGCCACATGCGAATCTGCTGGCTCTACCTCAATCGCTACCCGCTGGATATCGCTCTTCAACGTACCTGCGACGGAATTCAATCGTACGCCACCAGCCTTGGCGCAACGGATAAATTCAACTATCCACTTACAGAAGCATTTGTGCATATCATGTCGCAACGCATTGACGCCGATGCCACTGCAAACTGGCCCACGTTTTTAGATCAGAATAGAGATTTGGTCGATGATGCTGTGGACGTGATCCGCCGCCACGACGCAACGCTCGTGAAATAAGCGTTACGAACATAACGAAGTTGGCGATAATAGAACGATGAAAAGGCCTGTATCCGCGCTACAGGTCATACATCAACAGACCTTATTTGAAGAAGAGATAATGATTCATGTACACCATCGGTCAGTTGATGAAGCAATTCCAATTGTCGCGTAGCACACTGATCTACTACGATAAGATAGGCCTGCTTCAAC
>NZ_JBFGYC010000245.1:0-5623 GCF_041587635.1 Pontibacterium sp.
CAGGGTATAACCAACAGCCGACAGGAAGTTATCGTTGGCATTGATGATGGTTCCATCCAAATTGAATTCAATCACGGCCTGAGATTTTCCGATGGCCTCAATTTGCCCGGAAAAATCTGCGTTTCTCAGTTTAGATTCTGTTACATCGCTGGCGTATTTCACGACCTTAAAGGGCTTACCGTTCATATCCAGAATCGGATTATAGGACGCCTGAATCCACACCTCTTTCCCACCACGCCCCTGACGTTTGTACACCCCGGAGTCATATTCACCGCGACCTAATTTTTCCCAGAAGGCACGGTACTCAGGTGTGTGTTTATCAGCAGCGCATACAAACATGCTGTGATGCTGACCTTTCACCTCGCTCAGGTTGTAACCCATGGTGGTCAGAAAGTTCTCATTCGCATTGAGAATCATGCCGTCGAGATCAAATTCGATCACCGCCTGAGACTTGCTGATGGCATCAATCTGTCCTGTAAAATCAGCGGTTTGTTGCTTAGCTGCTGTCACATCGCTGGCGTACTTCACGACCTTAAAAGGCCGCCCATTCATATCCAGAATGGGGTTATAGGAGGCTTGAATCCAGATCTCTTTCCCCCCTTTACCGATGCGTTTATATTCTCCCGCATCATATTCTCCACGCGCCAGACGCTCCCAGAACAGACGGTATTCGTGACTGTGACGATACTCAGGCTCGACAAATAGACCGTGGTGCTGACCTTGTATTTCACTCAGTGTGTAGCCAACCGTATTAAGGAAATTATCGTTCGCCGTGATGATGGTCCCATCGAGATTAAACTCAATCACCGCCTGAGATTTACCGATAGCATCCAACTGGCCGGAAAAGTCAGCGTACTGCAGTTTTTCTGCCGTCACGTCAGAGGCAAACTTAACCACTTTTATTAGTTTTCCGGAGTCATCCATAATCGGGTTGTAAGTCGCCTGAATCCAGACCTCCTTACCCGCTTTGCCAAAGCGCTTATACTCGCCGGAGTCAAACTCACCGCGCCCCAGCTTATCCCAGAATTCTCGATATTCGGCACTGGATTGATAGGCCGAATCAACAAACATCTTGTGATGCTGTCCGATAACTTCCTCTGCGGTGTACCCCATGGCATTGAGAAAATTGTCATTGGCCGAGATGACGGTGCCATCCAACTCAAATTCGATTACCGCCTGCGATCTGCTAATGGCATCGAACATGTACTTATAGACTTCGAGGTTAGCGTGCATGTGGTCCTGTCCCATCTGTTTATCCCCATCGCTGGATGGTACTTACTCTGGATTCGTCGTCTTTTGGTGCTGGCGATAAAACCTGGGCACCAGAAGCGCCACTTCAGAGTGGTGGCTGATAGAACCTTGTATCGACGTAAGAACAATAATCTAAAGGAGGAACTTGCAGAATATTTAAATAAACAGGCGGCCTAATCTACCAAAAACTATTGAAAAACAAGGAAATAGAAAAACCAAGTAAACAGGTAAGTTTATCCGTACCTGTTTACTGATTACCTGAAGGAAGGTGACGCTACTTTTTAGGCTTAATCGAGCGGCGGCTGGGTTCAGCATTTGCCGGATCATCCGGCCAGCGATGCTTTGGATAGCGGCCTTTCATCTCTTTCTGAACCTCCGGATAGCTATTTTGCCAGAAACCGGCCAGATCCTGCGTCACCTGCAACGGGCGCATCGCAGGTGAAAGCAGATGCAGTTTTAAGGGTGTAGCGTTTCCGATACGGGGGGTATCCAAACAACCAAACATCTCCTGCATCCGCACCGCCAGCACCGGTGGCGTTTCGCTGTAATCAATCTTGATGTTCGAGCCCGTGGGCACGGTAAAGCGCTCAGGTGCCAACTCGTCGAGCTGTTGCGGTAAGGGCCAGGGCAACAGTGCCAGCAGAATATTACGCAGATCGAGGTTGGCGAAGTGGTTAATGTGACTGATCCCGGACAGATACGGTGCCAGCCATTGGTCAACGGAGTCCAACAGGTGTTTATCAGATAGATCCGGCCAGTGATTCTCTGTCGACGCGCCTCCATTCACCTCAGCAAAGCTACTGTGCAGAAATTGCACCCGTGTTTGCCAGCTGCGCAGCGCCGGTGTCCACGGCAGAATATTTAACCCGCGTTTACGAACCACACCCAACAACGCAGCTGACTTGGCTTCGTCGGAAATATCTTTTAGCGGCGCACGACTCAATACTAACTTGCCCACCCGGCGCTGAAGCTCCGCCGTCAAACGGTCCTGTTGTTTGCTCCAGGTCACCTCTTCGAACGACGACACCATATCTGCCAACGGTCCATCAAACAGATCGGGTTCCAGCACCGCTGAAAGGAAGATGCGATCCGTATGATCACCGCTTCGCCCGCCCACCTGAGCCAACGCCAACCATTCAGCATTGTGATGATCCCCTTCCGGCAAGCGCGCCGCACGCCCGTTACTCATCCGGTAATCCGCCCCGCCTTTACTTCGCTGACACGCGATACGATCCGGATAGGCCCCGGCGATCAGAAACCCGGTCCAGCGACTGTTTGCTGGATCAGAGACAGCATTGTCCACCTCGCTTTCTAACAGGCCGCATTGACGCTTAAACTGTTTACTTACCTGACGCATGCGGTGCAACGCACCCTGAGTGTGGCGCTCAGCCTTAAGATCGCCGCGCAACCAGGCGAGTCGTTCAGCGATATCCGTATCACGCCGCTTTAACGGATCACGATCTGAGAGCAAGGCCGCCAAATGACAGGCCTGCTCTGTCAGACCGTAACGAATTCCCAGCAGTAACATATGGGCCAAACGGGGATGAGTGGGTAACTGTGCCATCCGTTCGCCATGAGCCGTCAGTCGGTAACTATCACTACTCACCTCCACTGCATCAAGACGTAACAACAGATCCAGAGCCTGTTGATAAAGCGCTGGCGGCGGCAGATCTAACCAGCTCAACTCAGCCGGATCATCCACTCCCCAGCGGATCAATTGCAGCACCAGTGGAGTGAGATCTGCCTGTGTGATTTCCGGGGCGGTAAACGGCGCCAGCTGTGCTTGTTGTGTTTCCGACCAGAGGCGATAACAGACACCCGGCTCCATACGCCCGGCGCGTCCCGCACGCTGCACGCTGGCAGCGCGAGATAAGCGTCGGGTTTGTAGTCTAGACATGCCGGTTGCAGGATCAAAGATCGCTTCACGACTCAGGCCCGCATCGACGACCACCCTCACACCTTCGATGGTCAAACTGGTTTCCGCAATTGCTGTCGCTAGTACCACCTTACGTTGACCTGCGGGTGAGGGTTCGATCGCCTTGCGCTGCTCCTGCAACGTCAGATCACCGTACAACGGCGTGACGATAACGTGAGACAAGTCTGCCCGGGAGGTAAGCTTTTCGGTCAGTAACTTATAGGTTCGGTTGATCTCACGCTGTCCGGGCAAAAAGACCAAGACACTGCCCTCATCACTGATCAGCGCATCCATCACGGTGGCAGCAGCCACCGGTTCGATCGCCCGATCTAATAAGCCCGCCGCATCCCCGTAATGCACTGTGACCGGATAGGCGCGACCTTCACTACGCAAAATCGGCGCATCATCCAACAGTTCTGCTACCGCTGCCCCATCCAACGTCGCGGACATCACCAGTAATTTCAGCGGATCATCGTCACGAAACAACATCCGCCCCTGCAGCGTTAATGCCAACGCCAGATCAGCGTCAAGACTGCGTTCGTGAAACTCATCGAAGATCACCAACCCGATACCTTCAAGGCTGGGATCACTCTGCAACATGCGTGTCAAAATCCCTTCGGTGACCACTTCAATACGGGTTTTACGGCTCACCTTGGTGTCTAAGCGCACCCGGTAACCGACCGTTTCGCCCGCCTTTTCACCTAGCAGCGAAGCCATCCGTTCAGCTGCCGCCCGTGCTGCCAGGCGACGTGGTTCCAACATAATAATCTTCTGCCCGGACAACCAGACTTCATCCAACAGGGCCAAAGGCACGCCGGTTGTTTTACCCGCACCCGGCGGCGCTTCCAGCACCAATTGATGATGCTCACAGAGCAAAGATTTCAGTTCCGGCAGGACGGTATTGATGGGTAGATCAGACATATCAGGGGTGGGGTTCCGGTCATTGACGTACAGGATCTCTATTGTGCCATCTCCCCTGCCAAGCTTTAACCATGGTATCCCCCGGCAAAGCATTTTTTGTCTTTTTGCTATAAGACAAGAAGCCTATAAAAGAGGCTCAATTCAGCCTCAACCTACTCACTGAATAATGGTACGATCTGACAACATTTTTTTGGACATGGAAGACAGATCGTGAGCAAGTTGAAGCTTCTGGTAGCACCTGCCGATACGGCCAACAACTCTGAACGCTGGTACGAATTTGTTGTTTACCTCAGCCGGACTCTGGATCAGCCGGTCGGGTTGGATACAGCGTTTGATATGGCAGATTTCCGTAGCCGGATGCATCAGGCAGATATCGCCTTTGCGCCACCTACCGAAGCCGTGCTGCTCAACAACAAAGCTGCTTACATCCCGATTTGTCGCCCCCAAAACCAACCCGAAGAGGTTGTTTTTGCTGCCCACGCAGACAATAGCTCGGCGTCTCTAAAAGGTTATCAGGACGCAGAAATCATCACATGCGGTAATACCGTAGCAACACGACTGGGCATGAGTCTGCTGGCAAGGAAAGGGGTGAAACCTAGCACCCTCACCAGCAAGAACGGCTGGATGCATGTATTAAAGACTTTGCAGGGCAACCCTGACGCCTATGCATTCTTTAGCAAGAGCTTTTACGATGAGCTAAATCCACTCTCAAAAGGCAATCTGGCACTGCTGGGCAGCAGTAAGCTGAACCGTGTATTCGCTCAAATGATGGTAAAACCTCAACACCGAGAGCTCGCCGACCGCTTGTCGATGACACTGCTGTCGATGAAAGAAAGCGATAAGGGCCTTCAGGTGCTGGAAAAGCTGAGTATCAGTGCCTGGATTGAAAGTACATCGGATGATGTGCAGACCATGGGACAGCTGTTGCGGGTGAGCTAACTCTTCTGGCTACAATCACAATATTGCTGCTGTGAATCTAGTGAGTTAATTAGACCTGTAGGATGCATACAAAGAGACTCGATGTTGGGAATCGTTTCACTCGTCCCAACCTACAGTTTTTCAGATACTAAAAAGCCCCAACACACGTTCGGGGCTTTTTAGTTTCACGCTAAGTACGCTGTGTTACTCGATTACGTAATCCACAAAATCTTCTTCGCTGATTTCGTTATCTTTCACTTCATAGAGGCTCAGCGTTGTAGGTTGGGACGAGCATAGCGATTCCCAACAACAGTCTCGCTCAACCATTGTGATGAAACACTTCCAACCGGTTTCTTAAATCCATCAGGGCTATAGAAGAAATGCGCGTAGCCCCCAACATATGAAGCCTACAAATACTAAAAAGCCCCAACACACGTTCGGGGCTTTTTAGTTTCACGCTGAGTACGCTACGTTACTCGATCACGTAATCAACAAAATCGTCTTCGCTGATCTCGTTATCTTTCACTTCATACAAGCTCAGCGTTGTAGGTTGGGACGAGCATAGCGATTCCCAACAACAGTCTCGCTCAACCATTGTGATGAAACACTTCCAACCGG
>NZ_JBFGYC010000246.1:0-5620 GCF_041587635.1 Pontibacterium sp.
CCATGGATATTGGACACTTATAGAACATATAAAATTATTCACGATGCTAAAAAAACCCTTAAAAGCTTTGTCATATTTATGCGCGACATTCCTTGGAATTATTTTGCTGCTCATGACCACATTTAAATGGGTTAATATTCCAACCAGTGCATTTATGATCACCCACAATATTAAGCATGTTTTTAATAATAAGAAGGAAGCGGTAAAGTTTGAGTGGATCGATATTGAAGATATCCCTCTCAATATACAGCTCGCCGTTATTGCCTCCGAAGATCAGAAATTCCCATCGCATCATGGCGTCGACTTTCAGGCGACATCTGAGGCAGTGACCAATGCTATTCAGGGAAAGAAATCCCGAGGTGGAAGCACCATTACTCAGCAGGTAGTCAAAAATCTATTTCTTTGGGAAGGCAGGAGCTATGTCCGAAAAGCGCTTGAGATCCCATTGGCGATGCTCCTTGAGCTGATCTGGGATAAACGCCGAATCCTAGAGGTCTACCTGAATATTGCTCAGTTTGGCGTCTCAGACTACGGCATTAAGCGAGGTAGCATCTATCAGCTGAACAAACCGATCCAGCATATTAACCACTACGACGCGGCGCTGTTGGCAGCGGTTTTACCCGCACCATCTCAGTTTAAAGCACGCCTTCCCAGTCCTCGCCTGGCCGCAAAACAAGCAAATATACTGCGTCAATTAAGACGGATTGATCATAATAAATACCTCGCAGCCCTTAAATAAAATACGACCAATCCAATTTTAACTGGATAAGGAATTAGTCTGCATTTCAATTCTTTTGCCGATATTTGTTGGCGACGAGAAACACCTCAGCATCCAGCCCCTTAAGAAAAATGCGTCATACCATACAGCACCTGCATGCTCAAAATACGGTAGTATGAGTATTCATACACTGTACTGAGCACTCAATAGGGACTGGTATGCAACACCTCTCAGAGATCCTCAATATCGACGCGGACAACCAACATCTGCTGGAGTTGCTGTCCAACCTCTGCCAGGGATCAATTGCGATTGACGCAGAATGCCGTATTGCCTGGATCAGCGATCAATATTGCCATCTGATGGGGATCTCTGCTGATGCCAACCTCATAGGTCAGAATATTGAGGCCGTATTGCCAACAACGCAGATGCCCAGAGTGGTGAAAAGCGGCAAGCCGGTATTTGTAGATCTGATGTCCATCAACGGTCGCTGGTGTCTGGTCACCCGGTTGCCATTGAAGAATGCCAACAAAGAGATCATGGGCGCACTAGGCTTCGTGTTTTACGACGACCTGGACAGCTTACAGCCGCTGTTTGATAAATTCGCCCGTCTTCGCCGCCAGTTTGAATCAGAGAACCTGATCCGCCCGTCCAAATACGCACTGGATGATCTACTGGGTGAATCAGAATCCATGCACCTGTTAAAACGCCAGGCCCTGCGCGCCGCACAGCTGGACACCACTCTGCTGTTGTTAGGTGAAACAGGCACTGGGAAGGAGTTACTCGCACAAGGTATTCACCACGCATCTCCCCGCCGCCACGGACCATTTGTTGGCATTAACATGGGCGCGCTGCCTGAATCCTTGGTTGAAGCGGAGCTGTTTGGCACAGCGCCCGGAGCGTATACCGGTGCGGACCGTAAAGGGCGCCAGGGGAAAATTCAGCTCGCGAATGGTGGGACTCTCTTCCTCGACGAAATCGCTGAAATGCCACTGCCTATGCAAAGCAAGTTGCTACGAGTGTTGCAGGAGCGTGAAGTCGAAGCATTGGGCTCCAACCGTCTGGAGAAAGTGGATGTGAGAGTGATCGCCGCTACGGCCAAAGACCTTCGTGCGCTGGTCGATACCGGAGAATTCAGGGCAGACCTCTATTTCCGCCTTAACGTCCTACCCATGCGATTACCTCCCCTAAGAGAGCGCAACAGCGATGTCTTAATGCTCAGTGAGAAGCTACTTCCACAAATTCAAAAGGACACTCAACTACCTGCACTATCCCTTTCAGCAGCCGCCCAATCATGGCTGCTTTCCTACCCTTGGCCAGGGAACGTACGCGAATTACGTAACCGCCTGGAACGCGCCTGCGTGATGGCCGAAGGTCAGCAGATCGAACCTGCCGATCTGGGGGCACTAGACGATCTGCCCTCTGAGAGCGAACTCTCGCCTCCCCCTTCCCGAACACCAGAAAGCCTGAATGATCACCGTTTACAGGCCGAACGTATCGCTCTGGAGCAAGCCTTGATTCAATCGGGGGGTAATAAATCGGCAGCCGCCCGTAATTTGGGTATCTCACGCGCTACATTTTACGAACGCCTGAAACGTTGCAACCAGCAATGAGCTTTATCCAATCCTTACAATGTCTGCATCTCAATACAATAACCAGACACAACTGAATGATATCTCATACACTTCAACAGCCAGTCTAAATATACTGCTGACAGAAACCTACATAACTCTTTGTTTTACATAACTTAAAAGACTTTTGGCTCGCCCCTTGCTCAGATTAACGCTATCCAAAATAAAAAGAACAGATGGGCGAGAGTATGAGCGACTACATCCTTTCTGCTGCGGCTGCGGCACAACTGATCCCTGACGGCAGCACTGTGGTGACCGCCGGCTTTATTGGTATAGGGTTTGCTGAACATCTGGCCAAAGCCATTGAACAACGCTTCCTGAAAGAAGGCCATCCACGTGACCTATCGTTAGTGTATGCCGCAGGACAAGGCGATGGGCAGATGAAAGGTCTCAATCATTTTGGCCATGAAGGGCTGGTCCAGCGAGTTGTAGGTGGCCATTGGGGCTTAGCGCCCACACTGGGAAAATTGGCTCTGGATAACAAAATCGAAGCTTACAATCTTCCTCAGGGCGTCATATGCCATCTGTTCCGCGATATCGCTGCTGGCAAAAAAGGTACCGTGACCCATGTCGGTCTCAACACCTTTGTCGACCCGAGATATGAAGGCGGAAAGATCAACGATATTTCGCAGGAAAATCTCGTCGAGCAGATCGAAATCATGGGTGAGGAGCAGTTGTTCTACAAAGGCTTTTCCATCGACATTGCTCTATTACGCGGCACAACTGCCGATCACAAAGGCAATATATCAATGGAGCGTGAAGCCTTGCCCCTGGAGGCGCTTGCCATTGCCCAAGCTGTAAGAAACAGCGGCGGCAAGGTGATTGTGCAGGTAGAACGGATCACCGATCAACATCAGTTGACACCTGACCGGGTGCGCATCCCTGGCATTTTGGTCGACCATGTAGTGGTGTCACCTGCCGAAGATCATCTGCAAACCTTCTCGGAACCGTTTAATCCCGCTTACTGTGGGGATATCCGCGTCTCTGAGGACAGCACGAGCAACATGGCACTGGATGCCCGCAAGGTTATTGGCCGTCGTGCTCTGATGGAGCTGCGCAAAGGCTCGGTGGTTAATCTGGGCATTGGAATGCCCGAAACTGTAGCTCAGGTTGCTGCCGAAGAGGGACGGCTGAGTGAGTTTACTCTGACAGTGGAACCCGGGGGGATCGGGGGCCAGCCCGCCAGTGGCCTAAGTTTTGGCGCAGTCACCAATGCGCATGCGATCATAGATCAGCCCGCGCAATTTGATTTTTATGACGGTGGTGGCCTGGATCAGGCTTTTTTAGGGCTTGCTGAAACATGCCCGGAAGGACACGTAAATGTCAGCCGTTTTGGCAACAAACTAGCAGGCGCAGGCGGCTTCATAAACATTACTCAGAATACCAGGGATCTCTATTTTCTCGGTACGTTCACTTCAGGTCGTCAAACTCTGGAAATTGAAGAGCACAATCTAAAGATAATCAGCAACGGATCTATTCGAAAATTCCGCCAGAGCGTTCAGCAAGTTACCTTTAACGGGGAAGCCGCGATACGTAACGGACAAACCGTTATGTTTATTACCGAGCGAGCCGTTTTCCGACTGATTCCAGAAGGTTTAAAGCTTATTGAAATTGCACCAGGGGTAGACCTGCAAAAGGATATTCTTGATCAGATGGATTTCAGACCAATCATCGACGATGACCTGGATATGATGGATCCACGCCTGTTTCACGACGGCCCCATGAATTTAGACCACCGCGGTAGCATGCCCATCAAGCACATGCGTAATCTGTTCCGCAACATGCTACAAGCGCAGGAAGGGCACTTGGAAGCGCACACAGTTCTTGCATCCCCGGCAGCTTAACCTGCTGGTTTCAGGCCTTGAGATCTGACATCAAGGCCTTTCTCCGTACCCAAATTTGGTCGTGCGTTGGTCATTTTTTGCGTCGGGTACGGAGCCTTTTACGAATCCTTCCGAATTGAAACGATCAATCTCTGTGTGTTAACTACAGAGCACATAGACGCTGCTGTCTTATCTCCTGATGCCTATCCTCTATCAGGACATAATATTGTCGCCTGCGTCCACATACACAAGATTACCGGTCATTCTCTGGCCCAAATCGCTGATCAGAAACGCCACCAGGTTACCAACATCTTCAGGTGTCGCCAATTTATGGAGCGGAGAACGCTCAATGGACTGCTCCATCAGTTGATCAAATTGATCAATGCCTGAAGCTGCTCGGGTGGGCATCGGGCCGGGTGAAATCGAGTGTACGCGAATATTTTTTTCGCCTAGCTCTGCCGCCAGATAGCGGGTAGAGCTTTCCAATGCCGCTTTGATCGGTCCCATCATGTTGTAATGGTCTACAACCTTCTCTGCACCGTAGTAACTCATGGTGACCAACGTCCCGCCGTCTTTCATCAAGCCTTCAGCCCGTTTGGCCATTCGAATGAAAGAGTGGCAAGAGATATCCATAGCCTTACAAAATCCCTCCGATGTACTGTCCGTCAATCGACCATGCAGCTCCTCCAAGGGTGACCACGCAACGGAATGAACAACAAAATCAAGTTTGCCCCACGTACGCTCGATCGCTTGAAACAACTCATCCATTTCAGCTTCAGAGCTTACATCTAATGGCAAAATGAGCTCCGCCCCTAAGCGATCAGCTAATGGCCCCATGTACTGCAGTGATTTCTCATTCATATAAGTCACACACAGGTCAGCGCCTAGCTCTTTCAACGATTGAGCACAGCCATAGGCGATGCTTTTGTCGTTCGCAATACCAACAACCAGGCCTTTACGGCCTTCCAGAGACAGCTTATTACTCATTGCAAATACCTGTAAGGAGAGTGTTTTGTAATCCGAGCCTAGAGGAGCCCTATTACAGTGCGGTTAACGCAGATGCAGCATAAGAAATAGGCCTCATAGGCATGCAGATATAGCGGCATTTACAGGGATAGCATTAGGAAAATTTAGTGATCATTTTTGCAGGCGCACAAAAACAAAATAGCGCTGACAAAAGCCTGTGCAATATGACATCTGCAGCTATAGTCGTCGATTCAGCCGAGGTGGCAGCAGCTCAGAAGATCGTATTCGACACCTTGTGGGGCCTGTTGTAACCGATCGATAGTTGGTCATCAGGCCTGTAGGGTCGTCGGTCGTCTTTAGGCGACCCACGCTTCGAAGAAGCGTGGACAGTGCCTGTGCCTGCTCGGGCTCGCAAGTCAGGTGAGTATCAGACGGCACGCTGCATCTGCCTGATTGCCTGATTGCCTGATTGCCTGATTGCCTGA
>NZ_JBFGYC010000247.1:0-5615 GCF_041587635.1 Pontibacterium sp.
AGATCCTGAGTATTTGGTAACCCCGGGCGGCCAACCAACTGCTCGTAAAACAGGTAAATATAAGACGCACTGAACGCACCCAGCAGGCTCAGTACAGTATCGGTCACAGGAATATGGTGTCGGGGAGATCGGGCCAGCGCAGGATACGCGGTAAAAGCTAGGAAAGTCGCAAACCCCAGATGGATCGCCCGGACTTCGGTGTCGTTAAAAATGCCAAAGCTGCCAATCAGCGGCCAGTCATAAAACGGCAGTGGAGATGCTATCCACAGCTGAAACAGGGACCAAAACAGCGCAACAGCCAACAACAGCTTGCCCTGCCAGCCTTCGGGAATACGCGCGCCGGTATCATTCGCGGCGACCATCTCCTGAAGTTCTTTTTCGTCGACCTGATCCTGTCTGCTTTGCAGATTCGTCATATCAGCTCCAATAAAACAGAGTGGAAAAAAGAGACCTCTGCCCTACTCGGGCTGATCTGCACATCAGAAAGTGAGCAAGACAAAGGTCTCTGGAGAAGGCTTAAAGCCTCCTAACTAAAAAAGCGTGGGAATGCAGGCTTACATCCAACCCTTTTCTTTGTAGTAACGAACCGCACCGTCATGCAGAGGAGCAGACAGGCCGCCGGAGATCATCTGCTTAGGATCCAGGTTGTTGAAGGCAGGGTGCAGACGCTTGAAGCGATCGAAGTTATCGAATACCGCTTTAACCACCTGATATACAGTGTCAGCGTCAACGTCAGCGGAGCTTACGAAGGTTGCAGCGTTACCGAAGGTTGCTACGTCTGCGTCAGAACCTTTGTACAGGCCGCCTTTGATGGTTGCATTTGCGTAGTAATCATTTTCAGCGATCAGCTTGTCGATCGCAGCACCTGTTACAGGGATCACTTTTGCATCACAAGAAGTCGTTGCTTCTTTGATCGCACCGGATGGGTGGCCAACGGAATAGATCATTACGTCCAGCTTGTTATCACACAGTGCCTGAGCCTGCTCGGAAGCTTTCAGCTCAGCTGCCAGCTTGAAGGAGTCACGCGTCCAGCCTTTCTCAGCCATGATCACTTCCATGGTGCCGCGAGTACCGGAACCCGGGTTGTTCAGGTTGACACGTTTGCCGACCAGATCATCGAAAGATTCAACACCGGAGTCTGCACGGGCAACGACGGTGAATGGCTCGTTGTGTACGGAGAACAGTGCACGCAGGTTTTCAAACTTACCCTGGTCCATGAAGGTCTTGTGCTTAGTGCCGTTCAGCGCGTGGAACTGCCAGTCAGACTGGGCCATACCCATGTCCTGCTGACCCTGACGGATCGCATTGATGTTAGCTACAGAACCACCGGTAGAAGGCGCAGTACACTTGATGCCGTGGTCTTTAGTTTCACGGTTTACCAGACGGCAAACAGACTGGCCTACAACGTAGTACACACCTGTCTGACCACCCGTACCGATAGTCACATAGGTTTGTTCTGCACTCACTGTGGTTGCAGAGAAAGTAGCAGCCAGACCAACCGCTGAGGAGAAAAGCGTCGTTGCGAGTTTGTTCTTCAGAGACATGGGAACCCTTCTTATCGTTATCCACCCGCAATGCGGGCATTAAATAAGTTCTTTACAGCAGCTCACTCGCTACTGTCCTTTTTCCCTGTCATCCGATGTAAAACACATCGATATGACAGGAATACCGTCTTAAAGGAGACCTCTCTAACATAGGGGAAAGGAGGCACCACCCAGACCGCCTGCCATGCCAACAAAACCTCCTCGCGTGCCACTTTGCACAAAACCCTGCGCTAAGTTGCCAAAACGGGCTAAAGTCTGCCTATGTAAGCCGTGGCCGATGACGTTATTTCCCGCTTGTTCAACGCCAACGGTTTGTGAAAAACTTTCTGCCTCAGTGATCACTATCAGGAAGACACTCTTTTATGAAAAACTGGCTGTTTCTGGGCGTTGCCATTGCTGCAGAAGTCATTGCGACCACCGCACTAAAATCCAGCGATGGTTTTTCTAAGCTATGGCCTTCCCTGTTGGTGATCACAGGATACGGTGTCGCGTTCTATGCACTATCGATGACACTGCACAGCATTCCACTGGGTGTGGCCTATGCCATTTGGTCAGGTCTGGGCATTGTATTGGTGAGTGTGCTGGCGCTACTGATCTACGACCAACACCTGGACCTGCCCGCGCTCATTGGCATTGGCCTCATTATCCTGGGTGTTATCGTGATCAATCTGTTCTCAAAAACTTCTGTGCATTAATCGAAGGCGCTATGAGTCTGCTGCAACGTTTCAACCAACTTCGTTATCAAAAACCGCTGGGGATTCGTTTGCTGGCAGCGATCCTGCTATGCAGCTCGGCGATTACCCTGATCGCCACCGGCACCCAGCTTTGGCTCGATTACCGTTATGAGCTGTCGGCGATTGATGAACGCCTGCAACAGATCGAAGCCAGCTCCCTGAACAGCCTCTCCAACAGCCTTTGGGAGATCAGCCCGGATCAGATTCAGGTCCAGCTCGACGGTCTCTACCAGCTGCCCGATATCCGTTATCTAGAGATCAGTTCCCAGTATGGCGATTTCTATGCAGCGGGCAGCCGACCGGAAAAAGGCCCCATCGTTGAACGACACTACGATCTGCAGCACAAGGCAGGCAATAACACCGTGTATGAGGTGGGTAAACTGACGCTGATCATCAGCCTGGATGAGGTCTACCGTCGCCTGGGGGATAAAGTACTGGTGATCCTTGCCTCACAGGGGATCAAAACGTTTCTGGTATCGATCTTTATCCTCACCATCTTTCACCGTCTGATCACCCAACATCTGGGCACCATGGCGCAATATGCCCGTCGCCTGAAGCTGGATCATCTGGACCGCCCGCTGATTCTCAAGCGCAATGGCAAAGCCCGCGATGACGAACTCAGCCAGGTAGTGGATGCGATGAATGGCATGCGGGAATCGATGCTGAAAGATATGAGTAAACGTGCCGAAGCGGAGCATGCGCTGGAAAAACTGAATGCCGAGCTGGAGCAAAGGGTCACCGACCGCACCCAGCAGCTGGAAGAACGAAATCAGGAACTGCACGACACACTGGAAAAGCTGCAAGCCACGCAACAACAGTTAGTTGAATCCAAAAAACTGGCGGCTCTGGGTGGACTGGTGGCGGGCGTTGCCCACGAAATTAACACCCCAATAGGCATTGGTTTTACGGCAGCCTCCTTCCTTGCGGATCAGGCCACACTGCATAAGCAGCAACACCCAGACGATCCACTGGCGGATACAGCGGTGGAGAGTAGCCAATTGATCTGCCAGAATCTGGAGCGCGCCGCCCAGTTGATCAGCGCCTTCAAACAGGTATCAGTCGATCAATCGAGCGAGCAACAGCGTCAGTTTGATCTGATCCAGTATCTGGATGAGATTCTGCTCTCCCTGCGCCCACGCCTGAAACGCTGTAACCCCGAAGTGATCATCAACGGACCCGATCAGCTGTTGCTAGACAGCTATCCGGGCAGTTTCTATCAGATCTTCACCAACTTGATTCTGAACTCGCTGCTGCATGGGTTTGAAAATCAGCCCGGCGGAAAGATCACCATCACACTCATCCCGCAAACAGACAGCCTGCGGATCGACTACGCTGACAATGGAGTGGGGATTCCTGACGGCTGGCAGTACAAACTGTTTGAACCGTTTATGACCACCAAGCGTAATCAGGGCTGCAGCGGTTTAGGGATGCACATCACCTTCAATCTGGTGAGTCAGCTATTAAACGGTCATATATGCTGTGTACCGGATGAGAGCGGCGCACACTTCCAGATTGATCTGCCGTTGGAGGTGAAGGATTCAACTGGATCGGTCAGCTAGAGACCGTACCGGGGTCGTTAAGGTTTGAGCAATCCGGCGTCTTGGAAATAGCGTTGCGCGCCCGGATGCATCGGCGCCGCCAAAGACGGCTTCACCATATCTTCAATCTTTAAGTCGACAAAGGCAGGATGCATGCGGCGGAAACGCTCGAACTGACTGAACAGGGATTTCACCACGGCATACGCCACTTCATCCGGCAGATCAGCACGGGTAAACAGGGTCGCATTCACCCCGGCGGTATGCACATCGGGCTGGCTTGCATCGTAGTAGTCCCCCCGCAGGGACAACGGGTGATAATGAGGGTTGGTGGTGATCAGGGTTTCAATATCTTCCAGTGACAGACTAACCAGCTGACTGTCGCAGTCACGCAAGGCTTCCTTAATCGCCCCACTGGGATGACCCACCACATACAAGGTCGCATCGATGCGGTTTTCACATAACGCGTCGGCCTGATTGGCCGGTTCCAGCTGGTGCACCTCAGCGAAATCATCCAAGCGCCAGTTGCGTGCCGCCATCAGCATCGCCAGTGTAATTCGTTGGCTGCTGCCCTCTTTACCAATATTGATACGTTTATTGTAAAGATCAGCGAAACTCTTGATGCCACTGTCGGTACGGCTGAGTACTGAGATGTATTCGGGATACAGGCTGATCAGAGCACGCAGTTGTGGGTCCGGGCGGTCAAACTTACCGTGACCGTTCACCGCGTTAAACAGCTGGCCCGCTTCAGCGATTCCCATGTCCAACTTGCCGCTGGAGACTTTTCGAAGATTCGTAACAGAACCGGGCGTGTTACGCACCGCACAGCGGATACCATGCTGCTCGCGGGTCAGATTCACCAGACGGCACAAGGCACCGCCAGCCGGGTAATAAAGCCCCGTTACACCACCGGTACCTAAAGATACGAGACGACTTTCCGCATAAGCGGGGTTCAGCGCACAGAGGCCGAATGCAATGCTAAATACTACGCAACCGGTCAGTTGCTGCAGCCAATCTCTCATTATTGTTCTCTTGGATCTGCACAATCAGCGATGGGCCAGTGTATCAAAGTTCCGAGTCTGTCACATAGAATGCAACAATACACAAACCGGACGTAGGTTGGTGACGAGCGAAGCGATTCCCAACATCACATTCAACACCATATCTGTAGGGCACCCCTTCAGGGTGCCGGCAGGCTGAATGCCTGCCCTACAATGGAAAGTACTGACGTAGGTTGGCGACGAGCGAAGCGATTCCCAACACCACATTCAATATCGGATCTGTAGGTTGCCGACGAGCGAAGCGATTCCCAACATCCATCCGATTCCACAATCACAAACTGATCAGGTTATGCTCCAACGCATACTTGGTCAGCCCTGCGGCCGTTTGGATATTGAGCTTCTGCTTGATGTTCTGACGGTGGGTTTCGACCGTACGCACGGAGATATCCAACGCACGGGCGACTTCTTTATTTACTTTCCCTTCTGCGATCAGCTTGAGCACCATCTCTTCACGCTTGGTCAGACCGGTATCCGGTTTTTCGGGCTGGTCACTTTTGGCAAACTCGCTGAACAGCGCCTCGGAAGCTCCTGCGCTAAAGTAGGTGCCGCCCTGATGAACCGTCTGGATCGCACGAATCAACTCGTCAGATGACACATCTTTCAGCACGTATCCCGCCGCGCCACTCTGGATCATCTTGACGATGTATTCGCGGTTTTCATGCATGCTAAGGATCAACACCCGCACATCCGGCTGATCATTCTTGAAATGCTCTGCCGCTTCCAACCCATTCATTACCGGCA
>NZ_JBFGYC010000248.1:0-5607 GCF_041587635.1 Pontibacterium sp.
AAATCGAGTCCAATCACACTAGGCTTAATCATGGTCTCCTCCTATGCATCCATCAGATAGTGATATTTATACTTCTATCTTGGCGCATTGTGACGCCGTAGGATGGGAGGAGACCATCTCATCAACCTACATCAAGCATTACAGCCTTGTAGGCTGGGTCGAGCAACGCGATACCCAACGCCAATCTTCTGGCAAGCTCGCGAGGTATAAGTCACAGAAATGGACGACACATGCGGGGAATCGCTGCGCTCGTCCCAACCTACACCAAGCTTTGCAGCCTTATAGGTTGGGTCGAGCAACGCGATACCCAACGCCAATCTTCGGGCAAGCTCGCGAGGTATAAGTCACAGAAATGGACGACACATGCGGGGAATCGCTGCGCTCGTCCCAGCCTACATCAAGCATTACAGCCTTGTAGGTTGGGTCGAGCAACGCGATACCCAACGCTCAACCTGACAGCAGGCACAAGTGCGGGATATCGCTACGCGTCTATTAACCTAACGCGGTTTATAGGCAGAGGACTTACATTAACCCCAGCAACTTAGGAATAAACAGCGACAGTTCTGGTACAAAGCTGGTTACCGCCATCACCGGCATACCCACAAACACCATCAACTTAATCGCCGGCATCACCGATTGATGAATGCTGACCTTACCGATCCTACATGCCATGTAGAGAATCGGCGCGACCGGAGGGCTGTTAGCACCAATCACCACGGAGCACGCCACGATGGATGCATAATGAATTGGATCGACTCCGCTTGCGACCATGAGTGGCATAAACAGTGGGGCCACAACGACCGTCACTGACACATCATCCATAATCATGCCGGTGATAATCAGGAAGATGTTCACCGCGATCAGAATCATCAGAGGATCTTTGACCAGAGAAGTAATCGTTTCGGTCAGTTCCTGCGGAATACGCTCTGATGCCAGAATACGGCCAATCATAAAACTGAATAGCAGAATCAGAATCACGGTGCCCGTGGTTTCCGCGGCGGCCACCACACTGCTTCCCAAGCGCTTGATGGTCAGATCGCGGTAGATAAAGAAGCCGATCAATATCGCCACAAACGCAGCAATCGCCGCCGCTTCTGTGGGTGTGCAGATCCCGCCATAGATACCCCCAAGAATCACGATGGGCAGCGACAGCGCCGGTAACGCCCTTAAGGTAGCGATCCCTTTCCCCGGCAGTTCTTCCATACCTTCCTTGGCACCGACAGAAACCTCCTCAAACAGACGCCCCACGTTGAAGCGGTTCATCAGAATCAGTCCAGCGATCAACAGCAGCGCAGGCCCTATTGAAGCAGCAAAACAGGCAGCAACGGACTGACGAGTCACGACGGCAAACAAAATCATGGTGATAGAGGGTGGAATCAAAATACCCAATAACGACGAAATCCCCAGCAATGCCGAGGAATATCCACGGGGATAGCCGCGTTTTTCCAGAGGATCGATCATGATCGTGCCAATCGATGCAACCGCTGCAGTAGCCGTCCCCGCGATGGCGCCAAAAATTCCGGAAGCCAGCACCATCGAAGCTCCCATTCCGCCCTTGCGTTTACCTACCAGCACTTCAATGAAGTCGACCAGTCGATGGGCAATACCCCCGCTTTGCATCAGGTAACCGGTCAGTACAAAGAGCGGTAACGCGATCAGAATCACCGAGTCGATGGATCGATAACCCTGCAACATTAACGTGTTGAAGTTGGCATCGTAGGCAAAACTCAGATACGCCAGCACACCAGCAAACGACCATGCCACGGGTACACCAACGATCATCAAAAACAACAGCAGTCCTACGGCAATTAAACCTTCCATTTTCGATCCTCCTCAACAGCTGATTCGGCTGGCTCATGCGCCACGAGAAGGTGGGTGTCATTGCCAATAATTGACTGAATAAGGTCACGCAAGGCATAGAGCGCACAGCCGACACTGGCAAACAAAATGGCACTTTGTGGTATCCAGAGCGGGATCGACAAGCCCGGTGTATGCTGCGGACGGCGCATGCCCCACTTCAGCATTCGGTAGGAGAGATACACAAAAAAGCCGGTAATCACCAACGTGACCAGCGACAGAAAAGCCTGATGCAAGCGACGGATCTGCTGATCCTTGATATTAGTTTGCACAAAATCGACCACGAGATGTTCGCGCTTTCGGCTGGCGATCAAACCACCCACCATGTACAGCCACATACCAAACAGCATGATCACTTCCAGCAGCCCAACAATGGACCAACCAAAGACATATCGTGCCAGAACAAGAAACAGCATCAGTCCGACTAACATGAGACTGCTAATAAGCGCAGCCGCATTCAGCACCCAACCGATCTTCTTATCCAGCGCGGTGAAGAAACGCACAATCATGAAGCACCTTCGGAAACAAAAAAGCGGCGGAGCAGCGTGCTGCCCCACCGTTTGGATGGGAAACTCGATCAGAGCTTAGTCGCGTTGTTCCGAATGGTGCCCATGATCTCGGAGCCGATCTCTTCGTCCATCAGCGGCCATACTTTTTCACGCGCGGCACGCGCAAAGACTTTGATCTGCTCATCAGACAGTTCAAAGTATTTCATGCCCGCTTCTTCGGCTTTTTTCACGTACAGTTCATCCGCAGTTTTTGCTGCTTTGAACTGCTGCATCATCACCTGTTTCGCGGCGTCAGCCACGATGGTCTGATGGGCTTCGGACAGTTCGTCGAACGAGTCAGCGTTCATACTCAGTACGCCCGTCATGAAAAAGTGCTTGCTGCGTACGTAGTAGTCCAGCTGATCACGGAAGTATTCGTAATCCCAATAGATTACGTTGCCCGCTTCGCCATCCACTACACCGGTCTGCAGCGCGGTGTACACTTCACCCCAGTCGATTGCTGCAGTCTGGTAGCCCAAAGCCTGCATCGTTTGTGGTGCTGGAAAGACGGTCATGGTGCGTACTTTAAGGCCATCAGCTTCCGCGATATTAGTCGCGTACTTACCGCGCGTTGCGACGCCGTTGAAGCCTTCAGGCCATGGGCCAAAGAACTTCAAACCCAGATCGGCGTAGATACCACCCAGCATGTTGTTGACCCAACCACCTGGGCTGTAGGCTTTGATCGCCTCTTCCCATGACAACGTCATGTACGGCGTATAAATCACCCCTATACGCCTATCGTAAGAGGTCATTGGCCAGTTCAGCATGACATCAACGTCACCCGCAACGTGCAGATCGAAGACTTCGTTTTGGCTGCCCAACTCATTTTGGTAGAACACCTTAACGTCAATCTCGCCGTTAGAGCCTTTCTCAATCAGATCCGCCCAACGTTCCAGCGTATCCCCTGCCGGAGAGCCTTTTGCACCGGAATCGGTAGCCATTTTCAGTGTTGCGGCCTGCACTGAACTTGCCATCAGAACACCCGCTGTTACCAAACCGGTGACGAATGAACGAAGCTTTGCTTTAGTCTTTACCATGGTATTACCCGTCGTTATTTTTATGTGTTTTGGTCTGTCAGGGTTATAGGTATCAATCCGAAACCCTTCGGTCAAACGGGCATCAATTTAGATTTATTAACCATGCTTAAAGAATATATCCAGCTATTTTCTCTGAATAAAAAACAAAAAGCAGACGATTATTTCACACATACAATGTAAGGCATTCGCTTTAACTTGCCTGTTTGCGGCCGCAATTTCGCAAATGGATAGGCAAAGTGTCGCTTCTGAAACCGTATAAAAAATGATCTTCACAGGATGCATTCAAACAGGCTTTCTAAGACGCTGAGGTCCGCCTGAGCAGGAGGGAGGAAAAGCAGCCAAAAAAAATCGCATTAAGGCTAAACCTCAATGCGATTTTTTTGATATCTGCGCCTGCCTCAGGCGCAACAAAGAACTTAAACAGCTATCGAACCAAAACTAGGTTCCACTTTGGCACTGCTCAGCGCAGACGCAGAACGCGCAAGGCTAACGAGGCTATCATCCTGCAATGGCTCACGAATGACGTTCTGCGTACCATCCGCCGCCCATGCGATTTTACGCTCATCCCGAGGGGATATACCGATATGCTTACGGTAACAACGGCTAAAATGCGGCGTAGAGATAAACCCACAAGCACCTGAAATCTCAACAATCGACATGCTGGACTGTTTCAGCAGCTGACGCGCACGGTCTAACCGCAAGCGCAGGTAGTACCGGGAAGGCGAGCAACTCAGGTACTTGAGGAACATACGTTCCAGCTGGCGTCTGGATACACTGACAAAATGTGCCAACTCATCCAGACCGATCGGTTCTTCAAGGTTGTTTTCCATCAGCTCGATCACCTCAACCAACTTAGGCTTAGATTCTCCGCCGTTGTGTAACTGACGCAAAGGCACGCGCTGCTGATCAAACTCGCTACGAATACGGTCGCAGATAAACATATCAGACACTGCGCTCGACAGCTTAGGTCCGTGCTGCTTAGCCACCATATGCAGGAACATATCCAGTGGTGCATTGCCACCAGAAGATGTCATACGATTGCGGTCAACTGAGAACAAACGGCTGTTGCAACGCGCTTTAGGATAGCGTTCCTGCAGTGCAGCCATGCACTCCCAATGGGCGCTGCAATCATAACCATCCAGCAAACCGGCATGTGCCAGCACATAACTCCCCGTACAAATACCGCCCATGATGACATTACGGCGCCCCATCAACTGCAACCAGCTCACCTGTTTGGGGGTAAAACTGCGGGTGATATCAACGCCACCCGCCACGATAACAATGTCGAGGTCGATCACATTCTGAAAAGAAAAGTCCGGTGTAAAACTTAAACCATCACTGGCAGCCACCTGAGCGCCTGTCTCAGTGACCATATGCCAACTATACAGCTCAGAACCTGACAGCTGGTTTGCCATACGTAATGGCTCAACGGCCGATGCCAGCGCGATCATGGTGAAATTGTCTAATAGAAGAAAACCAACACGGGTAACCTTCTTAGTCCCTGGAGTCAGGGTTCGATTTACAGAAATTGTCATTGGTATGCCCTCTGTGCGTATGTGCTGGGCAATATGTTTCCAAGGCTCATGAAAACATTTGCTACGCTTTTTTATTATGTAGGACGAACAAATTAGATAACCGGCGGACTCTCTGATCACACTCGACTACCCAGACTTTACGACTCGACCCTGCACTGGTTTTTGACCTTTTCAGGGCGGTCACGTTAGGACTAATCATATGCGTTTCAAAAACGACACATCACCCCAAAAACGACACTCAGGCCCGCCAAGTTATCCAAAACCGACACTAGGCTAGACGTTAGTCTTGATGTAAATCAAGCATCTTATTAAATCTCTATCCAAACGGAGCACACCTAGCGACCCAAAAACCTCCTGCTGAAGTCACCGTTAATTCATCCCTGTTTGCGTCCTGTTTCCATCTCAATTGCCCACCAATAACAATACACAGCGTTACGACTGACGGAACGCCCCTTGTTTATCAACAACTTTTCTCAACGAGACAACCCATCTCTGTCGCTCATGATCAATTTACGCGCGGTTCGGGACAGCCACCCTGCCCGGCAGCTGGGTAGAGTGATAGGCCACGGCTCCGTACAGGACGTGTACTCAAACAAAAATAACAGGAGTAGTTACCATGTGTAGCAACCA
>NZ_JBFGYC010000249.1:0-5606 GCF_041587635.1 Pontibacterium sp.
CTCCAACCTGCCCCGTGACCGGCTTTTGCTTCGAACTCAACACAAGGTGCAGAGGGCATTTGGTATTGCTCAAGAATACGAATCGCTTCACGCAATGCAAAGCAGATCTCAAGGGCTCGCGCGAGCATGCTGTCAAACATATTAAGGCTGGGGAAACGTCCGGCATAGCGAGAGAACTGATGGGCATCCGCACCGTGTAAGGTACTGTGGTTCAGATTCATCCGTGCCAGTGGTCCGACAAGATAGGGCTTACCATCGCACAGGCTCCATAGGGCCGTAGAGTGTGGCGCATGCATCTCACTGAAGTGCTGTTCATATTGCTCGGGTGTCAGCAGCAAACCCGATGAGGTTTTTAACTGACCATTTTCGATCGCATAATCATTCGCGGTCAGCGCCACACTCTGAAAATCCTGCTGCGCTTCAGGCAGATCAATCATCGCGACCCAGTCCACCATGGCCTCTGCTTCAGGTAAGGCCTTATACAACTTATCCAATAGGCGTTCGACGGCGATCAGCTCAGGGGCTTTATGAAAACCACCTACCCTCACACCAATCGGATGTACCGAACGTCCCCCCATCAATCGCAGCAGTTCGTTACCCAAACCTTGCAACTGCAACCCGCGTTTCACCTCGTGGGGATGGGCTTTTGCCAATGCAATGCCGCTGTCGCAACCAAAGAAATCCGGCGCGGCCAACAGATGGATATGCAGGGCGTGACTTTCAATCCACTCCCCCAGATAGAGCAGACGACGCATCTGCCTTACCCAAGGCCCCACATCAATATCAAATGCCGATTCAATCGCATTCACCGCGCTGACCTGATACGCCACCGGACAGATACCGCAGATACGCGCCACAATATCCGGTATTTCGGTGTAACTGCGTCCTTCCAGAAACTTCTCAAAAAAGCGGGGCGGCTCATAGATGCTGAACTGCAAACGTTCGATCCGGTTGTCTCTGATCTCCAGATGCAAAGCCCCCTCACCTTCAACGCGGGCCAGAATGGGGACTTTGATGGATATATTGCGCTTAGTCATCGCATCGCTCCTGCAACACCGGAATGCAGTCAAAATCAGGCGCGACCGGGTGAATAAAATGCATACGTCGCGATACTTCATCAGGCATCAGTCCCAGCCCTGAAAAACGTCGCGCCAGACCTGCCGCATTACTGTTCTCTGCAGGTCCGTAACATCCGTAGCAGTCACGTCCAAAGCTTGGACACAACGCACCACACCCCGTGCGTGTTACTGGTCCCATACAAGGCTCACCCTGAGTCACCAAGGTACAGACCACGCGTTGACGCTTGCACTCCAGACAAAGCTTCTCAGTATTATCTTTCGGCACAACGTCTTGCAATAAACTGCCAACCGCCGCAACAACTTGCTCACTATTGATCGGACATCCCCACAACTCGAAGTCCACTTTGACGTGATCACTAATCGGCTGGGACTCGGGCAGACTATCGATATACTCAGGGTGGGTATAGATCTGTGCCGGCCAGTGCTCACGATCATGCGCCAGGTTCTTCAGCGCCTGAATTCCTCCGGAGGTCGCACACGCCCCGATGGTGACCAAATAGTCACTGTTGGCACGAATACGCTGAATACGTTCCACATCATGTGCGGTGACGACACTGCCTTCAACAAAGGCAATATCGACCCGGTAGTCTTCTGCCAACGGTCCGGCTTCAGCAAAGTGCACAATATCCAACTGCTCCGAAAGCTCCAGCAATCCAGCCCCCATATTGAGAAAGGCCAACTGACACCCATCACAGGAACTAAACTTATGCACCGCGATCCGTGGTTTATGGCTCATATCAAATCCCTCGCATGCCCAAAAACGCTTTGACCTGTGGATAAGCGAATACCGGCCCATCTTTGCAAACAAAATCAGCCCCGTACTGGCAGTGTCCACAATGCCCAATCGCACACTGCATGTTGCGCTCCATACTGAGATAGATCTGATCCTCTATCACCCCCATCGCCATCAGTTTTTCGCTGGCCGCTTTCAACATGCCTTCGGGGCCACACAACATGGCAATCGTATTAGCCGGATCACCCTGAGACTGATCAAATACTTCCGTCACACGCCCGTGGTGATAGGGCCAGAGCGTGCCACCGTGATCGGCGGCAATCAGCACCTGCGTTTTAGGCAAACTGTTCCAATAGTCATATCGCGCACGCCAGATCAACTCATCAGAGTGTTTAACCCCCTGAATGATGGTCAGTTGACCAAAATGCTGTCGTCGCATCAGCACATAGTTGATCACGGCAACCACGGGGGCACAGCCAAGCCCACCCGTCACAATCATGACGTCCTTGCCTTCCGCCTCAGCCATCGGCCATCCCCGACCAAAAGGGCCTCGTAAACCGAGCTGATCGCCCTCACGCAGCTTCGCCAAACCATCCGTGACACGACCCACCGCGCGAATCGTGTGATCAATTAGGGTTTCATCCTGTGGATCGGAGACAATAGAGATCGGCACTTCACCCACGCCAAACAGGTACAACATATTGAACTGGCCGGGGACAAAACGATACGCAGCGCGCTGATCCGGATCGACCAGCCGTAACCGCAGGGTAAAAATACTGGGAGATTCCTGCACAAACGCCACCACCTCTGCCGCTATGGGTAACGTGGCACTGATCGGATCGGTTCCAGGGAGACACACCTCACTCATACCTCATCCTCCCCGCTAACAATGCGTGCTTCCTTCACGAAATCGATCTCAGCGGGACACCAGGTTGTACAGCGCCCACACCCGACGCAACCACTACGTCCATATTGCGCGTGCCAGCTATCCAGCTTGTGTGTCATCCATTGGCGGTAACGGCTCTTAGTGTCAGGACGCACCTGAAATCCCGCTAAGTAGCCATGATCAGCGGTGAAACAAGAATCCCATTCACGCACATGGTCACTCTGCTCACCATCCAGCGTGACCACATCACCCTCACTGTGACAGAAACAACTGGGACACACTTGGGTGCAGTTACCACAGGCTAAACACCGTTCCGCAATATCATCCCAACGCGGATGGTCGTGGTTGTTTTGCAAAATGTTCATCAGCGGGATATCAGGCAGAGCACGCTGCTGCACCTCAACGGCGTGCTTATACTGCGCATATTGTGCAGACAGTTGTTCTTCTGACGCGGGCTTCAGACGAAGCGTTGCGATCAAGTCTTCGGCCTCATCACTGCCCACTTCAATCAGGAATCCGTCATCTAACTCAGTCAGGTTCAGATCAAATCCCATCCCGGCCGCAGGGCCGTCACCCGTTGATGCACAAAAACAGGTATCGGCGGGACGCGCGCAGTTAACCGAGATCAGGAATAACCCCTTGCGCCGCGCTTCATACCAAGGGTCTTTGAATTCACTTTTGAGGAAATGCAGATCTTGTAACCGCAGACCAGCAAGATCACAGGCCCTGACACCTAACACCGCTCGCTTCTGGATGACCGGCTCTGGTGGAATAAATTCAATGGCACCCTCGCTCGAACGGCGGGCCTGCCAGATCACCTCTCGCGGGGCAAATAGAAACGGCTTGAGTGACTCGGGACCATTCGCCCAGTCAAAATAACGCACTGAGGGTGTATTCCTGAGACGATAGTACCCCGCGGCCTGATGATCATTAACCCCCTGCGGCAACTGGGCTACATCCTGCAGGTTGAGATACACAATGGCGCCGTCACGCACTTGAGGTCCAAATACCTCATAGTCGTGCAGCTGTAACAGATCCACCAGCTGCTGCAGATGCTCACGTGGTAAAAAACCGGCAAGTTGTGGCTGCATAGCAATTCAGCTCCCCGAAGACGCGTATCATGTTTGCCCCGGAGGCTCCTGGACAAAATTTCACCGTATCTGCCAGATTAGAGCATGAACGGGAGATTAGAAAGGCGGAAAGCCCCACTATTGATATAGATTGGGACGGCGTTCATTCACGGCTTCCGCTCTTAGAAAAATGACCCGCTATACTTGCTGTATATCCAACAGCAGGATTTAGGCCGTGCCGATACGAACATATCTGTCATGGATGATCTGCTCACTTCTGCTTTTGATTGGTTTGGCGATGCCATCCATTCTGGCTCAGGACACAACCAGCCGTGACATATGGCACTTGAAGATATCCGGTGTTATTGGTCCTGCCAGCGGTGATCTGCTGGTCCGTACACTGAGCGACGCCAATGAGAAAAAAGCCCACCTGTTAGTTCTGCATCTGGATACGCCCGGCGGTCTCGATACATCAATGCGCAACATGATTCAGGCCATTATTGATTCCCCCGTGCCTGTTGCCACCTTTGTTCATCCTAAAGGGGCCCGTGCCGCCAGCGCCGGAACTTACCTGCTGTACGCCAGCCACATCGCCGCGATGGCACCGGCAACCAATCTCGGGGCAGCGACCCCGGTACAGATAGGAATGACACCCCCGCAGCCCAGAGATCCAACCAAACAAGATGAAAAAGACGACAACCTCGGTGCCGCCGCCCATAATCCGATGCAAAAAAAGATCATGAACGATGCCGCCGCCTACATCCGTGGACTGGCCGACTTGCACGGACGTAACGCGGACTGGGCTGAAAAGGCGGTTCGCGATGCCGCCAGCCTGAGCGCCTCACAAGCGCTGAAAGAGGGGGTTATCGATCTGATGGCCAATGACCTGAATGATCTGTTACGGCAGCTGGATGGACGGGAAATCAAGGTAAAAGACCAGCCTTATCAGCTCCGCACAACCGATGTTCGTCTCTACGAAGTCACCACCGACTGGCGCTACGATTTTCTCGCGGTTATCACCAACCCGAACGTGGCCTATATCCTTATGCTCGCCGGCCTCTATGGTCTTTTGCTGGAGTTCTATAACCCTGGTGTAGGGCTACCCGGTGTGATCGGAGGTATCAGCTTACTCATCGCACTCTACGCCTTCCAGCTCCTGCCCGTGAGTTACGCCGGGCTGGCCCTGATTGCACTGGGTGTCGGACTGATGGTCACTGAAGCCATGTCCCCCAGTTTCGGTATTTTTGGTATCGGTGGCGCGATCTCATTTGCCATTGGCTCCGTCCTGCTGATGGATACCGAGCTACCCGCGTTTCAAATTGCGATACCGGTTATTGCGGCCTTTACCGCCGTCACCGGAGGACTGTGCGTATTTGTGCTGGCGCTGGCACTGCGCTCGCGACGCAGCACATTAGTCAGCGGTACCAGCATGCTGATTGGCGCCAAAGCCCTAGCGCTGGAAGACTTTCATGAACTGGGCAAGGTCCAACTACACGGCGAGATCTGGAACGCTCAAGCCACGTCTCCGATCAACGCAGGTGAACAGGTAACGATCCTCAGCGTAAGAGGATTGTTACTGGAGGTTGCCAAAGACGACCGTCCAACAACGGGAGATCCCCAATGATCACACTATATTTTTACATCAGTATGGTTGTACTGGTCCTCGCCCTGCTGATCAGCACCTTCCGCATCCTGCGAGAGTATGAACGCGGCGTCATTTTCCTGCTCGGGCGATTCTATAAGGTGAAAGGCCCCGGGCTGATCATCGTCATCCCATTGATACAGACGATGGTTCGCGTGGACATTCGGACAGTAGTGATGGACGTGCCGACACAAGA
>NZ_JBFGYC010000250.1:0-5578 GCF_041587635.1 Pontibacterium sp.
TAAACGTCTGAATGGTCTCTTTGTTCATCTCCTGGCCGCGGGTCAGGGCTTTCAGCTTCTCATACGGCTCTTCGATACCGTGGCGACGCATGACAGTCTGGATCGGCTCAGCCAGAACTTCCCAGGAACCTTCCAGATCGGCATCCAGAACAGCTGGGTTGATCTGCAGCTTGCTAATACCTTTCAGCGTGGACTGGTAAGCGATCATGCTGTAACCGAAACCTACGCCCATGTTACGCAGTACAGTGGAATCGGTCAGGTCGCGCTGCCAGCGAGAGATTGGCAGTTTCGCCGCCAGGTGCTGCATGATTGCGTTTGCAATGCCCAGGTTACCTTCGGAGTTTTCGAAGTCGATCGGGTTAACTTTATGCGGCATTGTAGAGGAGCCTACTTCGCCGGCGATGGTTTTCTGCTTGAAGTAACCCTGGCAGATGTATCCCCATACGTCGCGATCAAAGTCGATCAGGATAGTGTTGAAGCGGCAAACCGCATCGAACAGCTCAGCGATGTAATCGTGTGGTTCGATCTGAGTGGTATATGGGTTGAAGGTCAGGCCCAGGCTTTCTACGAATTCCTGTGCGTTTACGACCCAATCAACGTCTGCGTAAGCAGAGATGTGTGCATTGTAGTTGCCTACAGCACCGTTGATTTTACCCAGAATTTCATTGTTCTGAAGTTGTTTGATCTGACGCTGCAAACGGTATGAAACGTTTGCCATCTCTTTACCAACGGTGGTTGGTGAGGCGGTCTGACCGTGGGTACGGGACAGCATTGGCTCAGCTGCGTGCTCGCGACCCAGAGTAGCAATCTCATCGTTAACCTGTTGCATCATAGGCAGGACTACGTCCATGCCTTCTTTCAGCATCAGTGCGTGAGACAGGTTGTTGATGTCTTCAGATGTGCATGCAAAGTGAACGAATTCGCTGATTGCCGCCAGCTCAGCATTGTCTGCGATACGCTCTTTGATCAGGTATTCAACCGCTTTAACATCGTGGTTGGTTGTACGCTCGATCTCTTTAACGCGTTCAGCTTCGGTTTGACCGAAGTTGTCGACCAGTGCATTCAGCACAGCATTAGCTTCGTCGCTCAGTGCTGGTACTTCGGTGATCTGCGGGTGTGCAGCCAGTTTCTGCAGCCAGCGGACTTCAACAGTCACGCGTGCTTTGATCAGGCCAAATTCACTGAATACAGGGCGCAGGTCAGCAGTTTTGCTACCGTAGCGGCCGTCAACCGGGGATACAGCTGTAAGGGCGGAAAGCTCCATGGAATAGATCTCTTCGTTCACTAGTAAAAATCAAGGGCGGCATTATACCGAAAAAACCGCTCGCGCTATAGAGAACTGGAGAATAAGTCCCAGACTTTCCTTTTAGGTCAATAGATCAGCGCGATATACGGGAGGTTCTGGTAGCAGTAAAGCGCATATTTTTGCTACCAGAGGTTTGTTCCAGCCCATCAGGGCAGGTAGCTGGAACATGTTCGTGGGTTGCTCAAGGATGTGGTTGGATCTTCTTCAATGAAGGCCGCATTCGGGACTTAAAGAAGAACAGATGCCAGCGTTTGCCGCCGACCTGTCGCCACAACATGGCAGATCGGATACCTGCAAGCAGCAGTCCGCGGATCTTTGCAGCGTTTTCTGCATTTTGCAGATGACGGGGATCACCTCCAACCTGGATGCGGAAGCTAAAGGTGCTGATGGTTTCCTGATAGAGGCTTGCGAGGTTGGCGATGACGCTAGGATGGCAAAATGTCGATGGCGTTAGCATCGGATCTTCATTTTCCGGGCTGAAGTAGCGCGCTTGTTCGCGAATCTGATCCAGCCGGGAGCCCACGGACTGCATCATCTCTTTGTCGCTGCTAAGTTTGCGCTCCAGATGCATCATGCTTAAAGCATAACGGACAATGTCTTTGTTGTGTTCTGAGCGCTTCTTTTCAACCAGATCCTGCAAATTGCGCAGGCCCAGCTGAAGATTGAATGGCAGTTCTTGCGCGCCACCGTAAATCTCTTCTGTTGAGCTGGGATTGGTAACGAAAGTGCTGTACAGCGATGTTTCAAGGCTGTTTTGAGGGACCATTCCACGGGTCGCAATCTGCTCTACAAGTGCGGCCGCCTGAAAAAGGCCGGCCAGAGCGATAGCTTGTTCGTCGTGCTTGCGCGACATCAGGCCAGTTCCTCCGAATGATTATTTTTTCCCATATTCTCTATAACACCGCCACCGAGGCAAATATCACCATCGTAGAATACGACAGATTGTCCCGGTGTAATGGCCCGTTGAGGCACGTCGAACGAAACATAGTATTCGCCTTTTTCGTTCAGAGACAGCGTGCAGCCCTGATCGTCCTGACGATAGCGGATTTTTGCTCTGAGTGTCATTGGCAGCTGAGGTACTTCGCCGCTGATCCAGAAAATATCCGATGCCGTTAGCCAGTCAGTGTAGAGCAGATCGTGCTGCTTGCCTTGCACTGCGATCAGAACATTTCTAGTCAGGTCCTTGTCAGCAACGAACCAAGGCGCTTCTGGGTGATTTTTTAGCCCCCCGATATGCAGGCCCTGGCGTTGACCAATTGTGTAGTACATCAGTCCGGAATGATCGCCTATCACCTCGCCGTCCGGCGTTTCTATCTTGCCAGGCTGGGCGGGCAGGTATTGCTGCAAAAAATCCTTAAAGCGACGTTCACCGATAAAGCAGATACCGGTGCTGTCCTTCTTATTGTGGGTGATTAGGTCATGCTCTTCCGCCAAGCGGCGTACTTCTGGTTTCTCTAATTCACCTACAGGGAATAGCGTTTGTTTCAGCTCTTCAGTGCCTACCTGGTGCAGGAAATAGCTCTGATCCTTGTTTGCATCAAGGCCTTTCAGCAGAGCTGCTTTACCGTCAACTTCACCACGGCGCGTGTAATGGCCAGTGGCAATCAGCTCTGCACCCAAGGCTTTTGCGTATTCCAGGAATGCTTTGAACTTGATTTCACGGTTGCACAAGATGTCGGGGTTGGGCGTACGGCCAGCCTTGTATTCTTCCAGGAAGTGCTCGAATACATTGTCCCAGTATTCTGCGGCAAAATTTGCTTTGTGCAGATGGATGCCTAACTTATCACATACCGCCTGCGCATCGGCCAGATCATCTTTCGCCGTACAGTATTCTGTACCGTCATCTTCATCCCAGTTTTTCATGAACAGGCCTTCGACCTGATAGCCTTGCTGCATCAGAAGCAGGGCAGAAACTGAGGAATCAACGCCGCCGGACATGCCGACGATTACTTTGGTGTTTGCGGTGTCTGTCATTGAGGGATTGTTCTGTTCTTAATCCAGATGTTCAAATACAAAATCTAACGGGTAGTTCTTGCCCGCCAGATAATCATCAATACAGCGCAGTACCGTTGGGCTGCGCAAGCGTTCTTTGTTCGCTTCGAGTTCTTCGCGCGTCATCCACAGTGTGCGGATGATGCCGTCATCCAGAGGATTGTCTGGATAATGCTGTACTGCGTCAGCAGCGAAACAAAGGCGGTGATACGTGATTTTGCTGTTCGGGGACTTGTAAGCATACATCCCAACCACATACTTTAATTCTACTTTCCAGGCTGACTCTTCCATTGTCTCGCGCAGAGCTGCCTCAGCGAACAGCTCGTTTTCTTCCAGATGACCGGCGGGTTGATTTAGAACGACGTGCCCGCTGGATACCTCTTCGATCATCAGAAAACGGCCATCACGCTCTACAACAGTGGCAACAGTTGCGTGGGGCGTCCAACACATAGCGTTTCCTTTGGCATCTTACAAAAGCGCAAACGATAACATTAATGTTATTATTTTTCTTGTATGCGCTGTAATAAGTCCTTCAGCGCTCACGTAATTTATCAGAGGTATACGGATGTCCGGTACATATATAAAGGTTCAGACCGACGATTTTAATATTGGCCAGTTGTCAGAGCAGGTGCGGGCTGATGATGCGACCAGCGGTGCGATTGTGACCTTTACCGGGATTGTAAGGGAGATGGAGGTTGTTGATGACCATCTCAAGGCGCTTTATCTGGAGCATTATCCGGGAATGACAGAGAAAGCGCTGTTGTCGATTGCTGATCAGGCGCGTGAGCGCTGGGAATTAGGCAATATTGTTATCGTTCACCGTGTCGGTGAGCTGGCGCTGAATGCGAATATTGTGTTTGTCGGTGTGGGAAGCGCCCATCGCGACAACGCATTTCTCGCATCGCGTTTCATTATGGATTATCTGAAACGCGATGCGCCATTCTGGAAAAAAGAGATCACCGGCGACGGTGAGGAATGGGTTGAGCAGAAAAAGACAGATATGGATGCAGCGGAAGAGTGGTAAACATCCGCTGATTCTTATCGTGTGGAACGCCTGCGTGGATTAGATTTTCCAGTGGGCTTTCCTGTGCGGGGGCGTGTGCTTTTCTTCGGCGCGGGTAAGTTTATCTGCTCGCTGCGATAGGTGCCCGGCTCAATCCCGTTCAGCGTCCAGTTGCCAATGGCGTAGCGAATTAACCTGAGCGTCGGAAAACCCACCGCGGCAGTCATGCGGCGCACCTGTCGATTGCGCCCCTCTGTAATCTTTATCTCTACCCAACTGGTTGGCTGGTTTCGACGCTCTCTGATAGGAGGGTGTCTTGGCCAGATATCGGGCTCTCTCATGCGCTGGGCTTTTGCCGGACGTGTCATTCCGTCTTTCAGTTCGACGCCTTGGCGCAGTCGCTGCAGTGCATCTTCATCAATATCACCTTCAACCTGCACCCAGTAGGTTTTTTCCATCTTAAATTTTGGGTGGGCGAGTTGGTGTTGCACGTTTCCATCGTCGGTCAGCAGTAGCAGACCTTCAGAGTCGTAATCAAGACGGCCTGCAGCGTATACGCCTTTCTCTTTCACGTAGTTCGCGAGGGTGTCGCGACCTTCGTTGTCTGTGAATTGGGAAAGTACGTGGAAAGGCTTGTTAAAAAGAAGAACGTTAGACATCTATGCTTCTTGTATAAGGGAAAAGGTCGGGCGCCAACGGCGCGTTCTGGCTGTGCTATATATTACACGCTGCACAGGATAATTCTAAGAACGCAATTGAGTCTGCGTGAAGTGTTGCGGGCGTAGGCTACTACAGGTAATGGAGATAGTTATGGGATACCAGAATATTCAGGTTCCGGAAGGACAGAAGATCACGGTGAATGACGATTTCTCGCTTAACGTACCTAGTAATCCAATCATTCCCTACATTGAAGGTGATGGCATTGGGATGGATGTCTCGCCGGTTATGATCAGTGTGGTGAATGCTGCGGTTAAAAAGGCGTATGGCGGGCAGCGCGCTATATCCTGGATGGAAGTCTATGCCGGTGAGAAAGCGACTGAAGTATACGATCAGGATACATGGTTGCCAGAGGAGACGTTGGCCGCATTTAAGGAATTTAAGGTGGGCATCAAGGGGCCGCTGACGACCCCGGTGGGTGGCGGTATTCGTTCGCTAAATGTGGCGCTGCGTCAGGAGTTGGATCTCTACGTTTGTCAGCGTCCGGTACGCTGGTTTGAAGGCGTTCCCAGTCCGGTTGTTAAGCCGGGTGATGTGGATATGGTGATCTATCGGGAGAA
>NZ_JBFGYC010000251.1:0-5571 GCF_041587635.1 Pontibacterium sp.
AACAATTGAGCGAATATAGGTGCCCTTAGAGCAACGAATATCCAGATCAACTTCATCGCCACGAAAGCCGGTCAACCGAATCTCATGGATCGTCACGTTACGTGACTTCACCTCGACTTTGATACCCTGACGCGCCAGCTTATACAGCGGTTGGCCGTTAAACTTTAGCGCCGAAAACATCGAAGGGACCTGCTCGATCTCACCGGTGAAATGCGCTTCAATCAGGGCTTGTATACGGGCTTCAGTCACATCATCACCCACTGGCGCTTCGGCGATAACCTCGCCGTCCGCATCACTGGAATCGGTACGAATACCGAGTTTAGCCGTGGTGATGTAACGTTTATCAGAATCCAGCAGATAGTGGGAAAACTTGGTCGCTTCCCCCAGACAGACCGGCAACATGCCGGTTGCCAGAGGATCAAGCGCGCCGGTATGCCCTGCCTTCGCTGCACCGTACAGGCGTTTTACCCGTTGCAGTGCACCGTTGGAAGACATACCCGCAGGCTTGTTGAGCAGGAAAATCCCGTCGATCGCGCGACCACGATTGCGTCTTCGCGCCACGGGTTACTCCTCGTCTTGATCTTTCTTGTTTTCGAGACGCACTGCACTTTCAATCAAACCATGCAGGTGACGACCACGTTCTACGGTTGCATCGAAATGAAAACGCAGATTGGGCATCACTCGCAGTTTGATATGTCGCGCCAGCTCGCCACGCAGAAAACCCGCTGCATTGTTCAATACAGACAGTGATTCCTTAATGGCAGTCTCTTCATCTTTTCCACCCAGCGGCAGCACAGTCACATACACATCAGCGTAGCCCAGATCTTTTGCGATCTTCACATAGCTGACAGTGACCATACCCAAGCGGGGGTCTTTGATTCCAAACTGGATCAGCTGGGCCAGGTCACGTTGTACCTGGTCAGCGATCCGTTGTGTACGACTATATTCTTGAGCCATAGTGTCCTGTTAGAACTGTTTGTTACAGCGTACGCTGAACTTCGACGGTATCGAATACTTCGATCTGGTCACCGACCTTAACGTCATTGTAGTTCTTAACGCCGATACCACACTCCATACCCTGACGAACATCTGCCACTGCCTCTTTGAAGCGACGCAGGGATTCCAGCTCACCTTCATAGATAACAACGTTGTCGCGCAGTACACGGATACGCTTGTTTCGGAATACCGTACCTTCAGTCACCATACAGCCTGCAACCAGACCAATCTTAGGTGAACGGAAGACATCACGTACTTCTGCAATACCGACGATCTCTTCGCGATACTCAGGAGAGAGCAGACCGCCCATCGCCTGTTTCACATCATCGATGATGTCATAGATAACGCTGTAGTAACGCAGCTCGATACCTTCACGCTCGACAACACTCTTCGCCTGAGAATCAGCACGAACGTTGAAACCGATGATCAGCGCGGAAGATGCAACAGCCAGGTTGGCATCAGTTTCTGCGATACCACCTACGCCACTGGAAACGATGTTCACTTTTACTTCTTCAGTGGACAGGTCATCCAATGCGTTAGACAGCGCTTCCAGGGAGCCACGTACGTCTGTCTTCAATACAATATTGAGAGACTTGACGTCGCCAGCCTGCATGTTGGCAAACAGGTTTTCCAGCTTAGACGCCTGCTGACGTGCCAGTTTCACTTCACGGTATTTACCCTGACGGAAGAGCGCAACTTCGCGTGCTTTCTTCTCGTTGGTCACCATGGTGAACTCATCACCCGCAGCCGGCGTTCCGTCCAGACCCAGAATCTCTACCGGGATCGCAGGACCTGCAGATTCAATTGGCTTACCGTTTTCATCCAGCATGGCACGTACGCGACCGTAGTGCAGACCCGCCAGCACGATATCACCTTTACGCAGCGTACCGTTCTGAACCAGCAGCGTTGCAACAGGACCACGACCTTTATCCAGACGGGACTCAACCACAACACCTTGTGCCGGAGCAGAAGGCGCAGCCGTCAGCTCCAGAATCTCGGATTGCAGCAGTACCGCTTCGATCAGCGCGTCAATACCTTCTCCAGACTTCGCAGAAACGTTAACGAACATTACGTCGCCGCCCCAGTCCTCAGGAATAACATCGCGCTGAGCCAGTTCGTTCTTAACACGATCCGGATCGGCTTCTTCTTTATCGATCTTGTTCACTGCAACAACCAGAGGTACGCCAGCCGCTTTCGCGTGCTGTACCGCCTCTTCGGTCTGAGGCATCACGCCATCATCCGCAGCAACAACCAGAATTACGATATCGGTCAGTTTCGCACCACGTGCACGCATCGCTGTAAATGCCGCGTGTCCCGGAGTATCCAGGAAAGTAACCATACCGTTGTCGGTTTCTACATGGTAAGCACCGATGTGCTGAGTAATACCACCAGACTCACCAGACGCTACGCGAGTTGCACGAATGTAATCAAGCAGAGAGGTTTTACCATGGTCAACATGACCCATAACGGTAACAACCGGAGCACGGCCTTCCTGTTCGCCCTGCGCCTGTTGGATGCTCTCCATCAGCGCCTCTTCCACTGCATTTTCCTGCATTGGTTTCGGCGTGTGGCCCATCTCTTCAACGACAAGTACAGCCGTATCCTGATCGATCACCTGGTTGATGGTCGCCATCGCGCCCATCTTGAACATCACCTTGATCACTTCCGCTGCTTTGACGTTCATCTTCTTCGCCAAATCAGCAACGGTCAGACTCTCAGGGATATTAACTTCCATCACCTTAGCCGTAGTCGGCTCTGTGAATCCGTGAGCGTTCGAACGTGGTGCAGAACGTGAACCACCGCGAGCGTTTTTGTTACGGCTAATCTTGCCGCCACGACGGTTTTTATCGTCGAAACGACCGCCTTTACCGCCACCCGGCTTTTTGTCCGCTCCGCGTCCCGGCTTCTTATCCGCACGCGTACGCTGACGTTCCGCTTCAGTTTTCTTAGCAGCTTCACGCACTGCTTCCTGCTGCTTACGCAGAACCGCTTCTTCAGCAAGACGCTTAGCTTCAGCTGCGTCTGCTTCGGCTTTCTCCGCCGCTTCTTTTTCCTGACGCACTTTTTCTTCCGCTTCAGCCTTCGCACGCTCTTCTGCGGACGGACCTGCGTCTTCCGCTTCGCGCTGTTCAGTTACTTCTGCAACAACTTCAGCCGGAGCAGCGTCTGCTGCTTCAGCAACCACTGCTTCTTCAACCTGTTCTGGCTGCTCGTCTTCAAGTGCATCACGCTTCACGTAAGTACGTTTTTTGCGTACTTCAACGTTCACGGTCTTTTTCTTACCTGAAGCGCCTGCTACTTTCAGCGTGGAAGTCGTCTTACGTTTCAGAGTGATCTTCTTCGGCTCACCATCTTCAGCGTTTTCACCGTGGCTACGCTTCAGGAAGGTCAGCAATGACTGACGCTCACTTTCTGAAACGCCGGAGCCTTCAGTTTTTCCATTAATGCCTGCTTCCTGCATCTGCGTCAGCAAACGATCAACGGAAACACCAACCACATCGGCAAGTTGCTTTACTGTTACTTCTGCCATTTCGGGTTCTCCTATTCCGCCGGCCCGTGTTAGTCCTGGTCCTCAAACCAAGGCGCACGCGCTGTCATAATTAATTCAGCTGCTTTCTCATCGTTCAGGCCTTCCACGTCCAGCAGGTCTTCCACTGCTTGCTCGGCCAGGTCTTCCATAGTCACGATGCCTTTAGCGGCCAGCAGGAATGCCAGGTGACGGTCCATACCGTCCATCTCCAACAGATCTTCCGCGGGCT
This sequence comes from Pontibacterium sp., assembly GCF_041587635.1. Lineage (NCBI taxonomy): Bacteria > Pseudomonadati > Pseudomonadota > Gammaproteobacteria > Oceanospirillales > Oceanospirillaceae > Pontibacterium > Pontibacterium sp. Next base: position 3,756 of record NZ_JBFGYC010000251.1, read on the forward strand.
CAGCTTTATCCAGCTGCTCTTCACTTGCAATCGCCAGGTTCAGCAGCGCGTCTTTGGCACGTGTGCGCAGCTCTTCGACGATATCTTCATCGAAGCCGTCAATTTCAAGCATCTCTTCCACCGGAACATAGGCAACTTCTTCCAGGGTGGTGAAACCTTCTTCCAGCAGCACTTCAGCGACGTCTTCGTCAACATCCAGGTGCTCGACGAACGCTTCCAGTACAGAACCGGTTTCGTTCTGCTGCTTTTCAGCAACTTCTTCTTCGGTCATTACATTCAGCTGCCAGCCAGTCAATTCAGCTGCCAGACGCACGTTCTGACCGCTGCGACCAATTGCCATTGCCAGCGCTTCTTCTGCCACAGCCACATCCATTGAGTGTGTCTCTTCATCAATGATGATGGACGCCACGTCTGCCGGAGCCATTGCATTAATAACCAGCTGTGCCGGGTTGTCATCCCACAGCACGATATCAACACGCTCACCGCCCAACTCGTTAGATACGGCCTGAACGCGGGAACCACGCATGCCGACACAAGCACCAACCGGGTCAATACGACCGTCGTTGGTTTTGACTGCGATTTTGGCGCGAGAACCTGTGTCACGTGCAGCCGCACGGATCTCGATAACTTCTTCCGAGATTTCAGGCACTTCAATGCGGAACAATTCGATCAGCATTTCGTTACAGGTACGGCTCAGCATCAGCTGAGGACCACGACCTTCAGCGCGTACTTCAGCCAGAATGGCCCGTACACGATCACCCATGCGGAACGCTTCACGCTGAATCAGCTGATCGCGAGGCAACAAAGCTTCGGCATTGTTACCCAGATCTACGATAATATTATCGCGAGTCACTTTTTTAACACTGCCGGAGATCAGCTCTCCAACACGATCGCGGTACAACTCGACAATTTTTGCACGTTCGGCTTCACGTACTTTCTGCACGATAACCTGTTTTGCAGTCTGCGCTGCGATACGTCCGAACTTGACAGACTCAACCTGCTCTTCGTAAATATCGTCAGGCTGCAGTTTTGTGTCCAGTTCCAGTGCTTCTTCTAATGTCAGCTCAGTTCCCAATGCAGGCACTTCTTCATTGCTGACAACTTTCCAGGTACGGAAAGTATCGTAATCACCGCTGGTACGATCAATCTCTACACGGATATCCGCTTCTTCGTCGTAACGTTTTTTAGTTGCTGCCGCCAACGCGAACTCAATCGCCTCAAAGATGACCTCTTTAGGTACATCTTTTTCGTTAGATACGGCTTCTGCTACCAACAGAATCTCTTTGCTCATTCCTCTGCCTCGCCTGATACCCCAAAACCACTCTTAGAACTGAGGGATTACGTTCGCCCGATCAATGTAGTCAATCGGCAACAGATATTCTTCATTATCCACAACCACCAGAACATCATCCCCTTCCACACCGTTCAGCAACCCCTTAAACTTACGACGGCCTTCAAATGCCACGCGCAAGCGCACCTGCACCTGATTACCAGCATAAGCAGCAAACTGTTCAAGGGTAAACAGCGGGCGATCCATACCCGGAGATGATACTTCCAGTGTGTAATGACCTGTGATCGGATCTTCCACATCCAGCACACCGCTGACCTGATGGCTGACCTTTGCACAGTCATCTACATCAACACCTTTTTCGGCGTCGATATAAATACGCAGGGTGTTTTGACGACCCTGCGATATATATTCAATTCCCCAAAGATCAACGCCCAGAGCAACGACACCCGGTTCGATTAATTCCTGGAGTTGTTTCAGCTTTGCTGACACTGAATAAACCTCACTTACGGCACAAACAAAAAATGG
>NZ_JBFGYC010000252.1:0-5557 GCF_041587635.1 Pontibacterium sp.
CCTCCACACGACTCTAATACCCGCTTTATTTCTTCAATCACGCTCATACCTCAGATATTGCGCTTCAAACACCGGCGCATATCACTGCGTCCGTGTGCTTTGACTTGCTATATTCTGAATTTCAGTCAGATGAAAAACTATACCGTCATAAGCATCGCCTAAGAGCCGGTCTTTTGGTTCTTTATTCATTATTCTTCTTACTTCAATTTCAATATTCCCAATTTTTATTTTGTCTCCAACATCTACAGCTAACACTGCATCATCAAACCAATCCCTAAGCTCAGAGCCTCCATCACTTCGCGTAACAATGTTTTTTAGCGAAACCTTTCCTACCAGAAGACTATTTTTATATATATTTATACCACCCTTAATACCCTCACCCTTTGGCCAGTCATTGGTCGAGTGGACTTCTAAGTAGAACTTATCATCATTTAGAGAGGCTATTTCTATACGCTGAGATCTTTTAATTAGAATTTCCCCTGAGGCTATTGATAGCCCTCTTGGAAACAACAGCTGAGTTTCTATCTGACGAAGGCGTTCAGATATTTCGTAACCGTTTGTAACTGGGGAAACAAAGGAAATGTCTGTGCTTTTCTGCTGAAATAATAACGTTCCAATCGAGACAATCAGACCAATAGCTCCAACCCAAAATCCAAATACAGAAAACCTTCCGGCGGTCTTGTTCTGAATAAGCTCTTCCTTAATTGGAGCAATCACTTCACCTTTGATTGCATCGATGTTGTTTTCGATTTTTCCAATGTTATCGTGATGCATTGTAAGCTCTAAAATAGCTTCATCAAGTTTCTCGACCGTTATTCCTTGTTCCTTAAGGTCTTCAGATATTGATATATTAACCCGGTGGTAATTTACATTTGATATAATGCTTGGATGAAAACTGACGCACGCAAGCTCAGCACAGAGCAACAGGAACTTCTACGACAGCAAGCCGTTCAGCTTCGCCTGCAAGGGAAAAGCTTTAAATCAATCGGCGCTTTGCTCAATGTTCATCCAAACACCGTAGGACAGTGGTATAAGCGTTATCGTGACGGTGGGAAGGACGCTCTCCTCGTCGAAAAGCGAGGCCCTAAAAAGCCCCCGCGCCGTCTGTCCGAGGCTCAGGAACAACGTGTTATTGAGGCTATTACTGGTGAAATGCCCGGCCAGTACAAGCTGGGATTTGCCCTTTGGACGCGTCGCTCTATAGCCCAGCTGATTAAGCAATTCTGGGGGATTAGTATTCCTGTCCGAACCATGGGCGATTATCTGAAACGCTGGGGCTTCACACCTCAGAAGCCTGTAAAGAAAGCTTGGGAGAAAAACCCGGCCAAAGTAGATGCTTGGCTGCAAGAGGAATACCCGCGAATCAAGGCGCGTGCGAAAAAGGAGAAGGCCACAATATTCTGGGGTGATGAAACGGGTATCAAAAACACGACCCAGCATGGTCGTTGCTACGCCCCCAAAGGAAAAACGCCGGTACAAGAGCTTCCCGCTAAGCGCGTATCACTGAATATGATTTCAGCGATTACGAATCAGGGTGAAGTGCGTTTTATGCTGTATGAGTCATCAATGAATGCGAAAACACTGATAAAGTTCCTGAGAGCGCTGATTGAGTCAACGCCGGGTAAGGTCTTTCTGATACTGGATAATTTGCGCGTACACCACGCCAAAAAAGTGAAACGCTGGTTGTCTAACCGGACGGTAAAGCGCTACTTGGAAGTCTTTTTTCTACCCGCTTACTCACCCGAACTGAACCCTGATGAGTACCTGAATTGTGACCTAAAAGGGATGCTCCATAGCGGAGAAGCTATCCGTTCGGTGGGTGATCTGAAACAGAAAACCCGGTCTTGTATGCGAAGGCTGCAGCGTCGGCCTGAGCGGGTGAGAAGTTATTTTAAAGCAAGGCATATAAAATATGCCGCTTAGTAAATGTAAATGTCCGCCGGGTTAATAAGATCTTTTAGGGTTTCGCTAAATTTCAATTAATTCTCCTAAGAATATAACGATTAACACGCGAGTCAGTCTGGTGCGCCAACGGCAGAGGGATCTCGTGCTGTGCCTTGTTGCTCTGCGCCGCCGTGAAACTCTATCCGAAACCAATATATTTAAAGGTGGTTCCACTAGGCCTACTTACAGAGCGCGTTTTCTCTAAACCCATAAAAAACGCAGAAAAACTAAGCCCATATCTTGGTTCTTCTCTACCGTGAACTCGTCTGGCTGCGTCGCTTGAACGTGTTCAAACTCGCTTCCTGCGGTTCACGATACCTTATATGCAGAATCACAGATATAGGACATTTTCTGAATTTCGCTCGATTGAGACATTCAGTTACTGAAGTAGTCTTTTTTCCCACCAATCTAAAGAAATCATAAGTATCTCTAGTCAGGCGTCAGAGCCACATTTTAATTCTGCGCCGACGCGTTTTTGTCCCTCACTGCATACAGAGGAACAATCGTATCTATTTGAAGAGAAAGAACTTTGAGGATCGTATGCTTCTTCTCTTCCGATGAAAACGAGCATGCGCGTTTTGCTGGCTTTGATAGCGTGTATCCCTGCTATCCATTATCGCTAAGCAACTGATATTGAAGTAATTTGATCTAAATTTCCAGACATAAACGCGCGGGTATGTGATGAAAAACACGCGCTTTTTTGGTGTGGTATCAAATTCACTGTTGATACATACAGAAACAGAATGGTTGCTCCATTATTTCTGATCAGACAGCAGCGATATTACTTATCGAGATGTAAGTTCAGAAAGCCAATTAGTTCAGGCCAGTACTTTGTGTGGTCATAAAACAGGTCATGACCGCCACTCGGATAGTAATGAACTTTGAGTTCTTTACCTGAATTGTTAGCTGCGCCTTCGAGTGAGGATACGTTTTTTAGAAAGTCCGATTCATCGTCTTTGGCGATCATCGCAAGCATGGGTGCTTTGATCCCATCGATGCGGGATAAGGCTTTATGGAAAGGTTTTGTCATGCCCGGTGCGAGCATAAAAGCAGCGGCAACATCAACGCCTTGAGTGGCCGTTGTTAAGGTTAAAAAGCCGCCCCGCGAAAAACCGCCTAGGGCGATACGTTCAGGATCGACGTCCGGCCTTACCTTTACGGCGGCTAAACCCTGACGGGCTTCTTGGATGATCTTGCGAATGTATTTTTTGCCTTTGCCGTCGCCGTGCTGGCGAAGCAGGATAAACGCCAGATAGCCCTCTTGGGCTAGCGCATCACAGAGTTCACGCAGGTCGTAGCCCTTGCGTGCAGCACCTTCAAGACCGGCAGAATCGATAAGGTGTCCGTGATTATAAACAACCGCGGGATAAGGAGGTGCGATATCGGGTTTGCATACCATCGCCTTTCCGCTCGCTCCGCCGTGCGCCCAGCTCTCTGCGAGTGCAGGATTGATAAAGAAAAGGCACGCCAATAGGGCCAGACAGGCTTTGGGGGATCCCGCAGCTTTCCGTTGGGTACGCTTAGACACACGCCCTGATTCACTTCCCTGCCAGCATTCCATATCCACACCCAATCGTTTCAGTTGTCTGCTGGATACAGATTAACCGGCTTGAGAAGGCTATATCAAGCACCACCCTTTCCGTATTGAGAGATGGCCGATAAGAGTCGGTCAGATATTCTCCATTGTATGGGCCAATCCCGTGCATATTGGAACGCGGGTGCAGCGCTTGATATTGCCCTCCGTATGGCGCATAACAGAGGCTTAGCCTTAGAAGGAATTGCTATGAAAACCGAACGCCTCGAATTCACCGGCCATGATGGTTCAACACTGGCCGCACGTCTTGATCTGCCGGTTGGAAAGCCCGCGGCTTACGCGCTGTTTGCCCATTGCTTTACCTGCTCGAAAGATATTCCTGCTGCACGGCGTATTGCGCAGCGTTTGGCTTCGCTGGGGATTGCGGTGCTGCGCTTTGATTTCACGGGGCTGGGGCACTCGGAGGGTGAGTTTGCCAATACCGGCTTCAGCTCTAACGTAAATGACCTGTTGCTGGCAGTGGATTTTCTGCGAGATCAGTACGCGGCCCCGCAACTGTTGATCGGCCACTCGTTGGGCGGCGCGGCCATATTGTCTGCTGCAGGTCGGGTGCCAGAGGCGAAAGCGGTGGTAACAATCGGTTCACCGGCAGAGCCTGAACATGTACTGCATAACCTGTCGGAACATATCAGTGAGATCTGCGCGGAAGGTGAGGCTGAGGTGTTACTGGCGGGTCGGCCGTTCACGATTAAGAAGCAGTTTATCGATGATATCTCTGCCACCTCATTGGAGCAGTCCGTCAACCAGCTGAAGAAAGCACTGTTGGTGATGCACGCACCGCTGGATGAAACCGTCTCGCTGGATAATGCCGCCAAGCTGTTCCAGATGGCAAAACATCCCAAGAGCTTTGTGACCTTGGATTCGGCCGATCATCTGCTCAGCCGGATTGAAGATGCCGAGTACGCCGCTGAGATGATCTCCGCCTGGGTACAAAGCTATATCGATGTGGGTCTGTTGCCCAAGTTGATGAATGCACCTGAAGGTATCACACGAGTGAGTGAGGCGGATGCGAACAGTTTCACTCAGGATATCAGTGCTGACGGTCATCACCTGATTGCTGATGAACCGGCGAACTACGGCGGTAACTATTTAGGCCCCACGCCCTATCAACTGGTTGCCGCCGGTTTGGGTGCCTGTACATCGATGACCATCCGCATGTATGCCCGTCAGAAAAAGATCCCGTTGGAGCATGTTCAGGTAGATGTCAGCCATGCCAAAGTCCATGCTCAGGATTGTGAAAGCTGCGGGCAAAATGGCGGCAAGATCGATCGCTTTGAACGCCGCATCAACTTGTCGGGTGATCTAACGGACGCCCAGCGTCAACGCCTATTGGAGATCGCAGACCGCTGTCCGGTACATCGAACACTGGAAGGCGAGATCGATATTCAGACCGAGTTGGTTTAGCCGTACCCCTGATAAAATGGGGCCTGTCACCCATCTGTCAGGTGTCTGTCGTGTTCGATAGGTACGGTTTTCATCTACATTCAGTCACCAGAAACAGAGATAAGGACGCACCATGATTGTCAGGAAACTTCGCCTTCAGCGCGGCTGGTCACAGGAACAACTCGCACAGATGAGCGGTTTGAGTACCCGCACTATTCAGCGTATCGAGCGGGGCCAAAAAGCAGGACTGGAGTCCCTGAAATCCTTAGCGGCTGTTTTTGAAGTTCAGGTTTCTGATCTTAAACAGGAGGACAAGATTGTGACTGAAGAACAGGTAATGGGAAGCCACCCCAGCGAAGAGCAGGATAAAGAGCAGCAAGCGATGGAATACGTGCGTGACCTCAAAGGGTTTTACGCACATCTGACCAGTTATGTGGTGGTGATGATCGGCTTGATTGTGATCAACCTCTTCACCTCCCCCGACTATTTCTGGGCGAAATGGCCACTGATGGGCTGGGGGATCGGTGTCATTTCACACGGATTGAGTGTCTTTGAGGTGATCAATCTGTTCGGCGCGGACTGGGAACGCAAGCAAGTGGAGAAGCGACTGGGCAGGAAACTCTGATTTCTGCCCAG
>NZ_JBFGYC010000253.1:0-5551 GCF_041587635.1 Pontibacterium sp.
AATAGGATAGTTTTTCTAACAGATATTGATTGTCTGAGAGTTTAATCCCTCCGACCAGCTGACCTATGACCTTGCCTGAGCTTCTGATGTCCAGCGCGGTGGAGTAAACCCCCAGTGTCGTATCGTTAACCTTTATGGTGTTCCAACCATAACTGTCCGTGCCACCACTTCGAATGATCAGATCGCTACAGGACAGATGTTGCAGCTTGGTAAAATAGCCACTGAACAGAAAACACTTGTCTGAGTTTAGGAAGGATACGGCGATAAAGTCATAGCGCACCTTTTCGAACTCCTCTTCCCAGTTCGACAAGGTGTTGAGAAAGTTGTCCAGATCTCCGTGGTAAAAGGATTCGACCATCCTTTCATTGGAACGGATGGTCAGGAAATTTTCCTCGACACCATCGAGATAGCTGCGTAGCCCTGCTTCCAGCCGGATTGCCATGGCAGTGTTATGCGTGTCAATTTGCCGACCGATGATCTCTTTTGAGTCATAGAAGGCATTGATCAGAAAAGCGATCAGGAAGGTGCAGGTTGCCAGCAGCAGCAACATGAACGTGATTGTTTTGAAACGTAAATTGGCGTACATGCCGGTGCCCTTTTACATATCCTTGTTAGAGTATCTGAAGGCCTTATTTTCCACGCGCTTTATCTCATCCAGCGACATACTGTCATCCAGTATGGTGAAGTCCCCTGAGAAGATCAGAGGCACGGCTTTCCCCTCCAGGTCACGCTTTATGGCTTCTGCCATCGACACGCCATTACTGTCATTCATCCGCATCAGTACTACCTGAAGGTTGCCATTGACCAGCTCCTGAATCTCCTCAGATCCACCGCCCCAGCCATTGATGATAATGTCTGGACGCCGGGCCTCCTGGAGCGCGTCAAGGGCGCCAATCGCTGCATCTGTACCGCAAGCATAGATGTACTTAACGTTGGGCGTTTCTGCCAGAATCTGTTGCGTTGCTTTGTAGCCACCTGCGCGGGTCGAATCGGTATAGTAGCTGGACAACAGTGTGTGATAGTTTCCGATCTCTTGGATAAAGGTTAGCCCACGCATCTCACTAACGAGCCCTTTGTTGCGGAAGAGCACCGCATAGGGAGTACCTAGAGGCATACGATTTTTGAAATAACTGGCTAAACGTTTAGCCCCTTCGGTGTGATCAAATCCCGTATACATAAAGGGTTGTTTGTTACCCCAGTCTTTGATTGGGGTCGTGATGTTCTGAAGAATCAGCTTGATATTGGTACCACGAATAAGACGTTCGACCATCGCTTTTTGACGGGCGGAGTCGAGGGTGTAAACCAGATAGTCTGGTGTCCATTCAAGCATCTCTTCAATCTGCTTCACTTGTTTGGATACTTCGGTATAGGGTTTGGTGTAACGGGTCTTCAGTTCATATTCGATACCCAGCTCGTTCATGCGATGCTCAAATGAGGTCACGCTGCGTAGCCAATAACCGGAGTACTGAAAGGATGGGTAGATGATGCCGACTTTTATCTTCTTCGTCTGCCCAGTGATCGGCACCGCATCGTTTCGGACCGCTTCGATCAGCTCGTTGGATGCTAGTTTTTGTATCGGATGAAACTCGTAGTACTCATCATATTTCCAGTAATCGGTGAGTTTCCCTGCCCCAACCACGCTGATATCACTGAGTATCAGAAATACAGTCATGAGTAATCTGACCAATGTTGTTCTCCTTCTGATGTGAGGTGCTTGCGGTCACTGAAATATGAACATCCGCAAACCCGCGTGCTGAGACTGGGTTTTATGGGGCCTATAGTGTGTCAGATAATACTGATTAAGGTTGATGTATACGAAAAATAAACTGGGGCCAACCATTAAACGATTAGCCCCATTTAGGAAACCTGTCCAGAAGCGTTCCGCCTAGGAGCCTGTCCGGCTTGGCCGATCGTTGCGTGAAAATATGGCCAAATTCGAATTTTTCACAGTAGATTAGCGTTAAGTCCGACAGGTTCCTAGATGAGGATTTATACCTCAGCCGTTGAGTACTTCCTCAACATGGATGGAGATCATCGCTTCCTCGTTGGTTGGAATAACGCGGACGATAACGTCAGAGTTGTCGGTACTGATCAACGCGTCGCCGCGATCATTGGCAGCGTTATCGGCCTGTATCCCAAGCCAGCGACTGCGTTCCAGCACACGCTGGCGAAGGTTGGCATCGTTCTCACCGATGCCGCCAGTGAATACCAGTTGCTGCAAGCCCTCTAACGTGGCGCTCAGACGGCCCAGTTCCAGCGCGATGCGATAAGCAAACATATCAATCGCTTCTTCTGCATGGGGATGATCCGCCTGATGCAGCTCCAGCATGTCCGCACTGATACCCGATACCCCCAGCAGCCCACTCTCCTTATTGATGAGCTGCTCCAACGCGTCCAGATCCATATTGTAGTGGCGTGCAAGATAGATCAGCACGCCGGGGTCAATACTGCCACACCGGCTCCCCATTGGCAGGCCGTCTACCGCGGTAAACCCCATAGACGATGCGATAGATTGCCCGTCTTTTACGGCACACATACTGGCACCGGCACCGAGGTGACAAACGACGGTGTTTAGTCGACCGGTGTTAGCGCTTGCCAGCTGCCGTTGGATAAATTCATAAGATAGCCCGTGGAACCCGTAACGATGTACCCCATCGTCGGTAAAGCGTCGTGGCAGCGCGTAACTGCGCTCTATTTTTGGTTGCCCAACATGGAACATGGTATCGAAACAGGCGATCTGGGGCAGTGACGGTTCTAGAATCTGACAGGCCCGAATTAGCTTCAGATTGTACGGCTGATGCAGGGGGGCAAGGGGAACGTATTGTTCCAGCGCCATCAGCAACTGTGAGTTCACACGTACCGGATTGCTGAACTGTTCGCCGCCATGTACCACGCGGTGGCCAAACGCGATGAGTTCACTGTTGCTGACATGTGTCTCGATCCATGACAGAACGTGCTGCAATGCGGCCTGATGACGGTTGTCTCGAAAGGTAGTGGACAGATCCAGTGGAGCTTTTTCAACTAATTGGCCGTCTGCATCGCTAATTTTGCAGCGAGCATCGCCCAGGATATTGCTGAGCTTAAAGATGAAGCGGCATTTCAGACCATCCTTCTGTTGAGCGAAGAGAGCGCATTTGAGACTGGATGAACCACCGTTTACGGTGAGTACTGTTTTCATTGTTTATAGGCCGTTCGGGTGTAGAACCATGTGAGATGCCAGTGCGCAGGACGCAAGGCGTCCCAGTGTTTTTTCCGAGCGGCTGGTCAGAATAATGGGAGCTCTGGCGCCCAGTGCGATACCGGCTGCTTTTGCATCAGCCAGATAGACCAACTGCTTGGCGATCATGTTGGCCGATTCCAGATCCGGTGCCAGTAAAATATCGGCATCACCAGACACCACCGATTTGATATGTTTATCAATTGCGGCTTGTTGGGATATGGCGTTATCAAATGCCAGAGGACCATCCAGAATGCCACCGATAATCTGCTCGCGGTCAGCCATTTTGCATAGCGCGGCCGCATCGATTGTACTCTGAATGTTCGGCTTCACTTTCTCGACCGCAGACAGAATGGCAACTTTAGGCACTGCCACACCCAGTGCGTGACAGAAATCGATCGCATTTTGGGTGATATCACGTTTGGTGAGCAGGTCAGGCGCAATATTGATCGCTGCATCAGTAATGATAATAGGTTTGTGATAGTTTGGTACGTCAAAGACAAAGACGTGGCTTAGACGGCGTTCTGTGCGAATTCCTTTTGTTTTGTGCACGACCGCACTCAGCAATTCTGCTGTACCCAAATTGCCTTTCATCAAGGCGCTGGCATCAGCGACACGGATAAGATCACAGGCGGCTTCAGCGGCAGCATGGCTGTGCGGGGTGTCGATGATTTCATAGGGTGTAATGTCGAGCTTATTGCTCTCGGCAGCGGCTTTTATTTTGCTTTCCGGCCCGACCAGAATGGGTTCGATCAAGCCTTGCTCTGCGGCTTCAACTGCGCCAACCAGACTGTTTTGATCAACAGGATGAGCAACGGCAGTACGAATGGGAGGGGCTTTTATGGCCTGCTCGATGAAGAACTCCAGCTGATCGTGAAGGGGAGGCTTCTCATTAATAATCATCGTGCTCAGTTTCCTTGTTTCAGGGGAACAATCGGTAGTGTTGCCCGGTTCGCTTTTGTCTGTCTTTAGACTCAAGGCTAGGTAAATTCTATTAAATGATTATGACGCAGTGCAATATTAACACTTGTTGATATACATCTTTCGCTTAACTCTCCGGCATATCTGCCGAGATAACATAAGTATTGGTACTCAGCAGTATTGCTACTAAGCTAATAACCTTGAACCAGCCAGTGTTGGATGGGTTTTGTTGTAATCGGAGATCTTCATTATGAAAAACGGTATGGCCCAACTCATCGACAGTATCCTGAGTGGTCTAGGCTGTCGTACGTTGAACCAACAGTTTCTCCTGTCGTATGCAATCATCTTCCTGCTAGCGGCGATGTCAGGGGTTTCGCTCTATATGAGTATGGCAATTGATCCAAACACCATTAATGTGGCGGGTCGACAGCGAATGCTCAGTCAGCGAATTGCCAAAGAAGCGATGCTGGTGGAAGCCAAAATCGAGCAGCGTGCAGTGTTGGAAAAAACCATCAAACTGTTCGAACGCTCCCACAATGCGATTGTTGCAGGTGATTCTGCGCAGAATATGAAGCCGATATCCAATCCGGACATTCTGGCACAAATGCAGAAGGTCAACGGCTTGTGGATGACCTACAAAAATATGTTGTTGCAGCACATTGAGAGCGCGACACCCGAGACACTGAGGCAGATTCATAAGCAATCGCCTGTTGTGTTGAAGGAGATGAATAAAGCGGTCGTGATGATGACTCAGGAGTCGGGCAGCATCACCCGTATGCAGCTCATGATCTCCTTCGTTTGTGTCGTAGCGATTTTGTTCCTGGTGATCATGGGACGTATGTTTGGTCTGCGCATGTTGATGGATAACATCATGCGATTAGAACGTCGTATGAAGCAGGTGGGCGACGGTGATTTCAGCCACCGTTTTGATATTGTCCGGGCAGATAACGAAATCGGTAAGCTTTTTAAGTGTTACAACGACATGTTGCAACACGTCAGTGAGTTGATGTCTAAAGTCCAGCAGGTTGCCTCGAACACCGATCAGCATGTGAATCGGGTGGTGAATGCGACGGCTGATACTGAACGGGGCGTAGGGCGTCAATACGATGATCTGGAGCAGATTGCGGCGGCGATGACCGAGATGTCTGCGACGGTTCAAGAGGTGGCTAAGAACGCCATTGAAGCGGAGCGGGCAGCCGGTGAAACGGATAAACAGGCTCATCAGGGTGGTGAGGTTGTGGAGCGCTCTGAGCAGCAAGCAACCGAGATGTTGCAGATGCTGAAAGATACTGAAGAGATGTTGTTGCAGCTGGAAACTGAAACTCAGGCTGTTGATCAGGTTACTTCGGTGATCAATGATATTGCTGAACAGACCAATCTACTGGCCTTGAATGCAGCGATCGAAGCGGCGCG
>NZ_JBFGYC010000254.1:0-5536 GCF_041587635.1 Pontibacterium sp.
CACCGGCGGTACCACTTCACCTGCTACCAGGTTGTCGGTGATATCCAGCAGAGCACTGATAAAGATCTTGTAGCTGGCGATACCTTCGTTCAGCCACGCTTCGCGGCCACCCGTTGTGGGCAGTTGTTTCGCAACAAAACCACCTTTCGCACCCACCGGCACAATCACGGAGTTTTTCACCTGCTGGGCTTTTACCAAGCCCAGTACTTCGGTGCGGTAATCCTCCAGACGGTCGGACCAGCGCAGACCACCACGGGCAACTTTACCGCCACGCAGATGCACACCTTCAACCCGTGCGGAGTAGACAAACACTTCAAACATCGGACGTGGCAGCGGAATATCGCTGATCTCACGCGGGCTCAGTTTGAAGGAGAAATAGTCTTTCAGCTCACCATCAGCATCACGCTGGAAGAAGCTGGTACGCAACGTGGCTTTGATCAGCTCAAGGAAACGACGCAGGATCTGGTCTTCGTTGAGGTTCGCCACTTTATCCAGTGCATCCACGATGCTGGATTCGATACGACCGGCCAACGCGGCAACCTTGTCACTGCCCTGACGCTGAGGTTCAAAACGTGCACGGAACAGCGCCACCAGCAAACGGGTTACCTGAATGTGGCTGGACAACGCACCGGCAATATACGGCTGAGAGAAACCAAAACGGATCTGCTGACTGTAACGGGAATACGCACGCAGCATCGCCACTTCGCGCCAGTTCAGGTTTGCGCCTATTACCAGCTGGTTGAATTCATCGTTTTCAGCACCACCGCTCCAGATTTTGGCGAAGGCATCCTGAAAGACATCCTGCACCTCATCCAGCTCAACCGGCTCGGAACCCTGATAGATCAGCGTAAAGTCATGCATCCAGTACTGGCGACCGTCTTCACGGCGCACTGCGTAAGGATGCTCACCCACCACGCGCATGCCGAGGTTTTCCAGTACCGGAATGACATCGGACAGCACCAGCGGCTCATCAGCGACAAACAGCTTGAAGCGCAGGATTTCGGAGCTTTGCTCCAACACGCGGTAGAAACTCATCGTGATCGGCTGTTCGTCGCTCAGGGCTTCAATGCGCTGAATATCGTATACCGCACTGGCAGGGCCAAAGTGTTCACGGTACGCGCTGGTGAACGCAAAACGGTAGCTGTGCAGCAGTCGGTTGCCCTGCTCTTCACCGCAGACATCAGTCAATGCAGCATGCAGCTCATCGCTCCAGTCGCGGGAGATATTCACCACGTCCTCTTCCAGCTTGGCCATATCCAGCGCCGGAGGGTTATCCGGGTCGATACGCAGCACAAACTGCACACGGGCCAGCACGGATTCACTGAACGTCGTGGTGAAGTCCGTACCGGTCGCACCGGTCGCCTTCATCAACAGATCCTGAATCTGCAAACGCAGCTCGGTGGAGAAAATGTCACGTGGTACGAAATAGAGGAAGGTCATGAACTGATTACAACGATCCGCACGCACCAGCAAACGGGCTTTGCGGCGTTCGTTCAGACTGAAGATGCCCATGGCGATCTCCAGCAGCTGTTCTTCAGTGGTCAGGACCAGTTCATCACGTGGCAGATCATTCATGATCTGCAGCAGATGTTTACCGTTGTGGCTGCGAGGATCAAAGCCGGTGCTTTCCAGTACCGCTTTGGCTTTGTCGCGCACAACAGGGATAGCGTGCATCGGCTCGGAGTACACCGCCGAGGTGTACAAACCGTGGAAACGGATCTTACCCACGACATTGCCGTTTGCATCAAACTGCTTCAGTACAATTCGGTCCATATAGGCCGGACGGTGTACCAGTGAGTAACGTGCATCTTTTGCAAACATCAGCGGCGACGGTTCCAGCAGGAACTCTCGCTCAGCGTCGCGCAGTTCACCCAGGCTGCTGCCTGAAGCGGCGGCTTTATCCAGCTTAAAGATACCCAACTCAGAACCCGCAACCGGCATCACCTGCTCGCCTTCGATGCGGATCTCATCGTATCCGAGGAAAGTAAAGTGATCATCCAGCATCCAGCGCAGGAACGCCTGAATCTCTTCTTGCTCGCCCTGTTTTTCCAGATCAGCCAGCATCGCTGCGGCGCGACCCTGCATCTCGGAATAATCGCTGACCGCCACATGTACATGCTTAAGCACTTTATGCAGCGCGGCGAAGATCGCTTTCAGTTCAGCATCATCACTGGTGCGATCGACTTCAAGATAAATAAACGACTCAGCAGACGCACCTTCTGCAGACCTGTCACACAACTCCAGCAGATCACCCTTATCGTCACGACGGGTAAACAGGATCGCATTGTGGATTGTGTGAATCACCAGACCACGGCGGTTCAGTGCCATACGGACCGAATCAACCAGAAACGGCATATCGTTCTGTACGATCTCGATCACTGTATGCTGAGCACGCCAGCCGTGTTGTTCCAGATCCGGGTTGTATAGGCGTACCTTTGGCTCTTCTGCATTAAAGTTCTGCAGGAACTGCCAACACGACAATGTCGCGCCGTAGAGGTTATCCAAAGAGCGTTCATTTAGCTCTTCGTGGGTCGCGGTCTGATAGTAACGACTTGAAAAGTCGGTCACCTGCGTGGCCATATCGGCAGACAGACGTTGCTGTAAAAGGTCAGTAAGCGGTGACAGCAACGAACTGCTGTCGCAGAGTTGGTCAGACATTGTCGTTTATTTATCCTGTTTAGACGTTAATTTTATAGTTATGCAAGTATAGAAGTATGAACAACTTAGCGCTGCTCTATACGTAGATTCTTTTCCCGAATTTCCGCCCCAAAACAGGACAAACTCCCGTTTTTTTGACCTTTTCTTACCGGATGATTTTTAGCTCAGTTTTTAAGCAAAAGGACAGAGCAATTAGCGCGCTCAACGACCCGTGCAGACACTGATCCAAGCAGAAATTCGTCTACTCGCGAACGATGATGGGCGGACATCACCACCAGATCGATCGCCTTATCTTTTACATACCTCACAATTTGCTCAGCCGGTGAACCTTCATACACTTTTAACACAGGCTTCACATCTTCCGGCAGCTCATCCTTGGCAAATTGCTTAAACTGACGCGCGACTTCGGTCACCGCTTTCTGGTGCTCTTTCTCGCTGAAGAATGAGGCTACCAGCGAGTTACTAAAACCCGGCACAACAGTGATCAAATGTAACTCTACCCCGTTTTCGCGAACTTCCCTTAGGGCCAGTTGAAGGGACTTTTTAGTGAACTCTGGCTCCGCCAGATCCACCGGTACTAGTACTTTTGTAAACATCAGCCATTCCTCCGGCAATACCCGGCTACAACAAAATGTAGCCGGGGTGCACTTGTTTATGCTGCGACAGGTTGTGCCACAGGTTCTTCTTTACGACGACGTCGCTGCATTACGATCAGCAAAGCCAGCAAGATAATCGCCGGAATATAGATCAGCTGTTTTGGCGGCTGCACTTGTGGTGCTTCCGCCCCGGTAATCACTTGATCGAAGGCCAGACCGGCATGTTCCGCCGCACTGTCAAAGCCCACGTAGTCGACGATGGTTTTGCCATCTTTGTCCAACAATTCGATACCGGTTGATGCCAGTCGCGCAGCGCCATCTTCACCTTCACCCAGATTCAGGATCGCCAGGAAGGAACGCGCGTTACCCACATCATCTTCACCATCAATCCAGATACGCAGCTCAGTACCCGGTTGCAGATTCCCTGCCTCCTGCACCAGTGCGGACGGACTGATCTGCTGATACGGCTCTACGATGCGATCCATCCAGAAGCCCGGACGGAACAGCGAAAACGCAATCAACAGCAACAGACAGGTTTCGTACCAGCGGTTACGGGCAAAGAAGTAACCCTGAGTAGCCGCGGTGAAGATCAGTATGGCGATGGTCGCCACGATAAATACCTGAATACCTTCTAACCAGGTCACATCAATCAGCAACAGGTCAGTATTGAAGATAAACAGGAATGGCAGCGCGGCCGTACGTAAGCTGTAGCTAAACGCCTGGAAACCCGTCCGGATAGGATCACCACCGGAGACGGCTGCCGCGGCAAATGAGGCCAGACCAACCGGTGGGGTCACGTCTGCCATGATGCCGAAGTAGAATACGAACAGATGCACCGCGATCAGCGGTACGATCAGTCCGGATTCCTGACCCAGTGAGATCACCACTGGCGCCAGCAAGGAGGAAACAACAATGTAGTTGGCCGTGGTTGGCAGACCCATACCCAGAATCAGGCTGAGAATCGCGGTCAAAATCAGCATCAATAGCAGGTTGCCCATCGACAACACTTCCACCAGATCTGCCAATACAGACCCCACACCGGTCTGCGATACAGCACCGACAATAATACCGGCGGTCGCGGTCGCAATACCGATACCGATCATGTTGCGCGCACCCACGATCAGGCCATCGACCAGCTCATTGGCACCCTGACGCAAACGTGCCCCCAGATTCCCCTGCTGGCGGAAGTACGCCATCAGCGGACGCTGAGTGACCAGAATCACGATCATCAGGATGGTTGCCCAGAAGGCGGACAGCCCCGGAGACAGGCGCTCGATCATCAGACACCACACCAGCACAACCACCGGTAGCAGGAAGTGCAAACCGGATTTAACGGTCGGCCCCACTTCCGGCAACTGCAGCATCGGAGCGTTAGGGTCATCCAGTGCCAGATCCGGCACACGGGATGCAAAACGGATCAGGTAGAGATACACCACCGCCAGCAACGCCGCGATCACCATACCCGCGAAGTCACCGAATACCGGTTTAATCCAGCCAATTCCGTAGTACACAATTGCGGCAATACCCGCCGTAGTCAGGAACCCGGTCAGGATACCGATCAGACGTAACTGCCATGCTTTCACGGCAGTACGACGTGGCAAGCCATACATGTTCTGCTTCAGTGCTTCCAGATGCACGATGTAGATCAGCGCGATGTAGGAGATCAGTGCCGGCAGGAATGCATGGGTGATAACCTCAACGTAGGAGATACCCACGTACTCCACCATCAGGAACGCCGCAGCGCCCATCACAGGTGGCATAATCTGGCCGTTAACAGACGAAGCCACTTCAACCGCACCGGCTTTTTCAGAGGAGAACCCAACCCGTTTCATCATCGGGATGGTAAACGTACCGGTGGTCACCACGTTGGCAATGGAGGAGCCTGAGATCAAACCGGTCAGGCCGGACGATACCACCGCGGCTTTCGCCGGGCCGCCACGCATGTGGCCCAGCAGCGAGAACGCCACCTGAATGAAGTAGTTACCGGCACCCGCTTTGTCCAGCAGCGCACCAAAGAGAACAAACAGGAATACAAAGTTGGAGGAGACGCCAAGCGCAATACCAAAAACGCCTTCCGTGGTTAGCCATTGATGGTTAACAAGCTCTTTTAGTGTGACGCCTTTGTGCGCAATCAACTCCGGCATATACGGACCGGCCAGAGAGTATGTCAGGAAGACGATTGCAACGATCAGCAACGGTGGACCCAAGGTACGACGGGTCGCTTCCAGCAGCAGAATCAAACCGGTGACAGACACCACCAGATCCTGAGTATTTGGTAACCC
>NZ_JBFGYC010000255.1:0-5529 GCF_041587635.1 Pontibacterium sp.
ATCTGACACCGCATGTTGTAGTGAATGCTGAATGGGAAGATGTTGTTGTGCCCACTCAGTTTGTGGAGGATGGTCAGATTGTATTGAACATTATCCCGAGTGCTGTGCGTGATTTCATAATCGGTGATGATGTTTTGAGCTTTAATGCTCGATTTGGCGGTGTGCCAATGGATGTGTATATTCCATTGGGTGCTGTTATTGCAATGTATGCACGCGAAAATGCTGCGGGTATGGGGTTTGGTATGGAGCCAGGGGCTGAGTTGTACGATTTGGATGAGCCGCAACCGCCTGAACCGGAAGTGCCGGAGCCTCCGAAAAAGAAAGGGCCAATGCTGAAGGTCGTGAAATAAGAAGTTTGGTTTTGGAAGAGAGCTAAAGCGGGGTATCCCGCTTTAGCTGGTGATACTGTTTTAATCGATATACTCGAAGATTTTGACGATCTTTTCTACGCCGCCTAGCCCGCTCACAATATTGACGGCTGCGTCAGCTTCGGACTGAGTGACCAGTCCCATCAGATACACGGTACCATTTTCGGTAACGACTTTAATTCGATGTCCGGGTACACCTTCGTCGACCAGGAGTTGGCTTTTGGTTTTCAGTGTCAACCAGACGTCGTTGGCTCCTTTGAGCGTAGAGCTTGAGCCTGAGATATTCATCTCGTTGTGAACCCGGCGAACTTTGCGAACATTTGCAACGATTTGCTCGGCGAAGCTGCGGACCTCTTCTGATGGTGCCTGCCCGGTCAGCAGCACAATGCCATTAAAGCTGGTAACGCCCACGCTGGCGCCCTGTAGTTGTTCACGAACTTCTAAAAGATTGACGTTAGCTTTGGTTTCAATAACTTCGTCGTCAACATAGCTGCCGACGGTGCGAGAGCCGTAGTCTTCCTGGATGGGTTCTTCCCGACCTGCGCTGATTAAGTTTGAGCAGCCTGTAAGAGGTAGTGCACAAATCAGCGCGGTGATAATAATCTTCGTGTTCATTAGAGTTCACTTCCAAAAAGTTGAAAATCAACAAGATCACACAGTGAATGCAGCACCAGCAGGTGGGCATCGTGGACCAAAATAGGGTCTTCTGCAGGTACGCAGATCTCTACTTCATCGGGGCCGAGTAAGGCAGTCATATCGCCTCCGTCATTGCCGGTTAGTGCGATGACGATCATCTCACGATCATGTGCCGCCTGAATGGCTTGTACCATGCTGTTGGAGCGGCCATGCGGAGAGAGAACCAAAAAAAGATCTCCAGGTTGGCCTAGTGCTCTTATTTGCTTGGCGTAAACATCGCTAAAGCTGCTGTCTTCACTGATGCCGCTTAAGGTGTGCCCGTCTGCGTTCAGGCAGATGGCAGGCAATCCCGGGCGTTCATGGCGAAAGCGATTGAGCATCAGGCTGCAGAAGTGCTGGGCCAGTGATGCGGATGCGCCGTTGCCACAAGTCAGTACTTTGGCTTCAGTTACCAGGCAATGTAGCAGTAGTTCACCGGCGTGTGCGATCATCGGTGTGTACTGTTCGATGGTGACGGCGTTTACCTCCATCGAGTTGTGAAACTGACTGACGATACGGTCCTCAAGTTCCATTTCTTTTCCTTATACTGCTACATCAAAGTCTAAAGGCGTCTTTATACCACAGAGGCGTGGATAGTGCTTCTGTGGAGTCAAAGGCAAGCACATCAAAGCGACATTCCTGTTCTGCATATTGAGGGTTTTGCAGTAAGAAGTATCGGGCGGCCTGAATGATCTTTTTTTGTTTCTTGATGTTGACGCTTTCCGCTGCGCTGCCAAAATTTTTGTGCTGGCGCAGACGAACTTCGACAAATATCAATGTCAGTTGTTCCTGCATGATCAGGTCTATTTCGCCCGCTCGGCAATTGTAGTTGGTGGTCAGGGTTGTGAGGCCTGATCGTTCCAAGTGTTTGCGTGCTGAGCGTTCGGCATCCTTGCCGAGTTTGTTTCTGTCCATGAGTTAGAGTCCTGTCATTAGGTTTACTGTTGTACGGTCCTTGGTTGTTGTAGTTGTGGGCTGCCATTGCGGAATTTGGCCCACTGCATGTTTCGCACGACCTTTTTATTTCCATCTACGGTAAGTGAGCCGGTTTCACCCTGAACGGCTGCGCCTTCAGTGGCGGCGAGCTGATTTAGGTAGGGGTGAATTTTGAAGGCGTCGATTCCAAGGGCGTACAGACGTCCAAATCGGGTGTCAGTATCTTGGCGTTTCTGTGCCAGGAAGCGCTTGGTGTTTGATGCGGGAGTGAGTGACCAAGGCATATCTACAAATTGAATACCATTGAGATCACGATCTCGTTTATCGTCAGGATTGCCTGCAAATACGTGGGATGTTGCGTAAATAGGCAGTTTTCCAGCGTAATGGAATGCCAGAATGGGTTTGATCTGGCGAGCATCGCCGGGCAGCGCGCTTAAAAATATGGCATCTACATCTTTGCGGCGGCGTTCCTCAAACTTGATTCGCTGATTGCTCATTGTGAATATCTGTTTGGCGCGTGCCTTGCTTTTGTCGGTTGCCAGTAAGGCGCTGACATCCTGTGAAAAGTCTTCCTGTTTATCAAAGCGGATGCTGTCGGCGACGCGTCCACCGAGTGCAGCGAATTCCTCTTCAAAAGCATTGCGAACACGTGTGCCCCAGTTTGTCAGAGGGGTCAGTGTCAGCATGATACGGTGACCATCCTGCCAGGCTTTGCGTGCGGCTTGTCGGGCTTCGTCTTCGGCTGCCAGGCCGAATTGGTAGATTTGGTTGTAGTCCGTATTGTTGTCGTAGTTGAGCGCGAGTACAGGGATAGGCATCGGTTCGCTGTTGTTAAGTGCGCTCACATACGGTTTTTCAAGCGGGCCGATCACCATATCAATAGACTGCTCGTGGATCAGTGATCTTAGCAGGTCCGGGGAGTTGACTTGGGTGGAGTCTATAAACTGAAGTTGGGGTACAGGTTTGCCGTCTGCCTGTTCGTTGAAGTAGGCAGCCATGATACCTTCACGAATAGCCGCTGAAGCTTTAGTGAGTTTGCCTTGCATGGGCAGAAGTACGGCGATGCGCTGGGCAATGATCGGTTCAGAGCTGACGGCTTCACCGGCCTGCGGTGGTAATGCACGTGCCGGATGGGATTCCCATAGTGTGTTCCACTCGCTCATTGCATAGCTGAGTTGGTCCAGCTGTGTTGCTTGCTTATGGATCAGTGCCAGTTCAAACCAGCCCTGTTCATAGTATGTGTTGCCCGTTTGTTGGCTAAGCCCGATCAGTTGAGCAGGGGAAAGCGAGCGCAGGGCGGACCATATCTGATCATGGAATTGCTGCTGCAGCTGAGGATCAGGTTCGCGAGAACTGATATCAATCAGTGCGAATGCTTCGCTGATAGGGTCGTTCTGCAGGCGAAACGCCTCCGCGCGAAGTTCGCCAATACGCGTGATTTGTTCAGTTGAAGGACGATAGGTTTGGTCCGACGGGAATTCCAGGTAGCGCAATGCTTGCTGGGGCTGTTGGGCATCCAATGCAGCACGAGCGCGACTTTGTGCGACCTCATAGCGTAACGATGGCGGCAGGAGCTCTAACTCGACATCCTTCAGGATATCGAGAGCGGCTTCCTTTCGGTCCATGCGCAGCAAGATGTTAGCGGCTTGAACTTTCAGTCGGGCTGCCTGGATCGGTTGGGACTTGGCTGCTTGCTGCAGTAAATCCTCGACGGCAAGGCGAGCTTGTTCCGCAGAACTGTAAGTCTGAGTGGTTGGGCGGGTATCTGGAGCTGGACTGGTGCTACAGCCTGCTAAAGCCACGCCGATAATGCCTGCGGCCAAAGACAGGCGCCATTGAATCGTCATATACTTCTCACCCCGGTTTTTAGGATGGAATAGCTGATGTCTGAATCTGCACTGTATGTCGTTGCCACACCCATAGGCAATTTGCAGGATATGTCGCAACGTGCCGTAGAGGTGCTGAAAAACGCTGAGGTTATTGCAGCTGAAGATACGCGGCACAGTGCCCGTTTAATGGCGCACTTTAACATTAATACGCGCTTGATTTCAGTACATGACCATAATGAAAGGCAACGAATTGATAGTATTCTGGATTTGTTGCGTGCCGGTAGCAGTGTTGCCTTGATTTCGGATGCGGGTACGCCGTTGATTTCCGACCCGGGTTTCGTCGTCGTGCGTGCTGTGCGTGAAGCCGGTTTTAAAGTTGTGCCGGTCCCCGGATGTGCCGCATTTGTGGCTGCATTGAGTGCAGCAGGTTTGCCATCAGATCGCTTTGCGTTTGAGGGGTTTCCGCCATCAAAACGTAGTGCGCGGCAGCAATACTATCTGGAGCTGGCCTCTGAAAGCCGTACCTTGATCTTTTATGAGTCGCCGCATCGTGTGCTGGAGTCACTTAAAGATATGAGTGATGCGATGGGTGCGGATCGTCAGGTGGTAGTTGCGCGTGAGCTGACCAAAACGTTCGAGACCATTCATTCTGCGCCTTTGGCGGAGTTGATCGATTGGATGGTTGCTGATCACAATCAGCAAAAAGGCGAGTTTGTTTTGCTGGTGCATGGTAAGCCGAAACCGGAAGCGGGGGTTGTGGATAACAATGCCGAGCATGTGCTGGATGTGCTGCTCGCCGAATTGCCGGTCAAGCAGGCCTCTGCGTTGGCGTCAAAAATAACCGGCGTTAAGAAAAATCTGCTCTATAAGCTGGCTTTAGAGAAAGCGGATAGCTGATCGGGCGATGCTTTCTTGAATGAGTTTTGCGGATAGTCATATTGCAGTAGTAAATCGCCGGCGTTATGCGTATCCTTAGCGCCGGAGAAGTCCGCTAGACAGTCGCCGCCTTGCTTTGGCAGGGGGGAGGAAAGTCCGGGCTCCATAGGGTAAAGTGCCAGATAACGTCTGGGCGGCGAAAGTCGACGGAAAGTGCAGCAGAAAGTATACCGCCTAAGTATCTTCGGATAACGGTAAGGTTGAAAAGGTGAGGTAAGAGCTCACCGCGTGGGTGGCAACATTCCACGGCGATGGTAAACCCCACTCGGAGCAAGACCAAATAGGGATCCTTAAGGTATGGCCCATACCGGATCCGGGTAGGTCGCTTGAGGTGTATGGCGACGTACACCCTAGATGAATGACTGTCCACGACAAAACCCGGCTTATCGGCGGGCTTCTCCCTTATATTTACTAGCGTTTTCAGAGAGTTACATGTGATTCGATGAGGGCGTTACGTCATGGTACAGAGACTGGTACAGAGCCGCCATCCCTTTGTTTTCCTGCGTGGTAACACGTATTACTTCCGGTACGCCCTACCGTTACACCTCCGTAAGCTGTATCCCTCGCTTCTTGCTGAGGTAAAGAGCAGTCTTAACGCTGACTCCTACTCCGAAGCGGTCAATATGGTCGCCCAGAAAATTCCCATCATTAAGTTGCTGCGGCGTTGCACTAATGTGTCTGCTGTAGAGGCGCTGTTTGACTTTAGCGAGCAAGTTAAGGCTTGGGTGGATGAGCGGTTAGAGCGCCTTTCTGGGACTGTGAGGGACGTTGAGAAGGTCATGGCG
>NZ_JBFGYC010000256.1:0-5528 GCF_041587635.1 Pontibacterium sp.
CTCTGGCTCCTCGAGCTGGACTCGAACCAGCGACCAATAGATTAACAGTCTACTGCTCTACCAACTGAGCTATCGAGGAACTACACGCTCATACTCCCGCCATTTTAGAAATGGCGGAGGGATAGGGATTCGAACCCTAGGGCCCTCTCGGACCGCTGGTTTTCAAGACCAGTGCTTTCGACCACTCAGCCATCCCTCCGTAGGAGTGGCGCGTATATTACCTCGATCAATTTTTCTGTCAACAACGAGAAGCCATCTTTTTCAAAGTTTTTGCATTTATTTTCGTATTTCCTGAAAACGCTTAATAAACAACCAGAAGGCAGCTAATAAATTGATCACTCAACAACCAATACCTGAATTCCTTCCGAATCCTTAAGTTTTGTTTAATTTTCTTATGGGATACTGAAACCTTTTAAAATGGAGGCTGCCCCTAATGCGCTTGCTGTTAATCGAAGACGACCCTCTGCTGGGTCAGGGCATTATGCTCGCACTGCAAGCCCGGAATTATCGGGTCGATTGGCAACAAACCGGGTCTGCAGGCTTGCACGTCATGCAACAAGATAGCGCCGGAGTCGTCATCCTTGACCTTAACCTGCCGGATATGGATGGACTTGAAGTGTTGCGGCAAGCCCGTCAACAAGGGATCGCCACACCCGTTCTGATCCTGACAGCCCGCGATGCTATCGAGGAACGGATTACCGGCCTCGATAAGGGTGCGGACGATTATCTGGTTAAACCGTTTGATCTAGACGAACTGGAAGCCCGCATTCGTGCATTGCACCGCCGCGCATCAGGTCGCGATCAGGAGTACATTGAACACGGTGATCTCACCATTAACACAGCGGCGCGGGAGGTTAAGTTCCAAAACCATTCAATTTCCTTGGGGCGACGGGAGTACGATCTGCTACTGAGTTTGCTGAATGCTAAAGGACGTGTACTCACCCGCCGTCAGATAGAAGAAGAAATTTACGAGGATGACCCGGAAAGTAATGCACTGGAAGTGCATATCCACGCCCTGCGCAAGAAGTTTGGCAAGAGTCTGATTCGCACTGTACGCGGAGTTGGCTACATGGTGGAGAACTAATATGCGTTCAATTCAGAACCGTATTCTATGCGCACTCGCGGGACTGTTCAGCATCGCTACTCTGGTCTTGCTGAGCTGGACATGGTCGACCACGAATCATGAAGTCGAGGAAGTGTACGATGCGTCACTGGTGCAGTTTGCCCGCCAGTTCGCCAGTCAGCTCACTCTCAGCGATAATCCGGACACCCTACTTTCTTCCATGCGAGCATCAGTGCGTCAGGTAGAGGCCGCGATGCCGCCACGCACAGGCAGCGAAGATGAATACGAAGAGGGCTATCGTAGTCTGAATACTTATGATCCGGGCCATTATTACGAACAGAATCAGGGCTTTCAGGTGTGGGGCACACAGGGTGCCCTGCTCTATTCATCACCTTCTGATCTACAACTCCCCGCACCAGAAAACGCAGGCTTTGATACACATAATTCCGAGGCTAGCCCGCAACAGCGTAGTTATACGCTTTATCTACCCGAGCGGTCGCTATGGATACGTGCCAGCCAACCGCTTGCCCTGCGTACAGAGGTGGCAGAAGAGGTCGCTGAACAGGTTTTATTGCCTTTAGCCGTGGTGATTACCAGCCTGATCGTGGCCATCACGCTGACGGTCAATCTCAATCTGCGACCGCTTAAAAAGATCAGTCGGGAGCTGGATCAGCGCAATAGCGCGGAGCTGTCGCCGATCAACAGCCAGGGCCTACCCAGCGAACTGCAGGCCCCGGTCGAGTCACTTAACCGAATGTTCCAACGGGTTGCCGATACCTTGCAGCGTGAACGCCGCTTTACCAGTGATGCCGCCCACGAGCTGCGTACACCTCTGGCCGCCTTGCGCATTCATATCGAACGTCTCGCGCTCTGCGATGAACAGGCAGCACCGCTATCTGCGGGCCTGAACCGGATGGAGCGGGTGGTCACACAACTCCTCATGCTGGCGCGACTGGAGCCGCGTAAAAGTGAGCAGCTTGAGCTGCAAGCGCTGGATGGTGATCAACTGGCCGCGGACCTGATCGCGGAACTGGTCCCGCACGCACTTAAGCGCGGCGTTCAGATCGAGCTAATCAATCAAACAAATCAGCCGCTTTACGCCGAGCCCACACTGATCGAGATCCTACTGCGAAATCTGATCGAAAACGCCATTCGCTATACCTGTATCGGCGATACCATCATTGTTTCATTGTCCAAAGAACAGCAGAACTTCCAGATCAGCATTGCAGATCACGGTCCGGGGCTGAATGCTGCACAAAAAGCACAGGTCGTTCAGCGTTTCTATCGCCAGAACAAGGCTGACAGCGAGGGCGCCGGGCTGGGGTTTTCGATCATCGATCAGATCGTCACCCTGCATCAGGGAGAATACCAACTGCTGGACACAGCCGGTGAGAGAGGCTTAACGGTGCAGGTGAAACTGCCTCAACCTTAAGTTTGTTTTAAGTTTGCTGCGCGACAATAACCTCATTCACACCACTTAATGAGGCTCTACCGATGAAAGCACTGATCACTGCCACCACTGTACTGATGCTCGCGACCACTCAGGTTCACGCCGGTCCACGTTGTACCGATGGTAATCAGCAAGACTGGATCCCTGAGGAAACGATGCAACAGCAGATCAAAGACCAGGGATTTAAGATCAAGAAGTTTAAAGTCACCAGCGGTGGTTGCTATGAAATCTACGGCTGGGATCAGGCGGATAACCGAGTTGAGGTTTATTTCCATCCCGTCTCAGGTGACGCTGTAAAAACCAAGATGAAGTAACCATGTTTACTCAATCGCAACAGACCGTGAAGGTGTGGGATCCGTTGATCCGCACCTTCCACTGGTCACTGGCCACCAGTTTTCTGCTCAACTATTTTTTGCTGGAAGAAGGAGAGTCTGCCCATGAGTGGGTCGGCTATCTGACGTTAGCGCTGGTCGCCGTGCGGATTGTCTGGGGGTTTATTGGCCCCCAGAATGCACGTTTCAGTGACTTCTGGCCGACACCCACTCGTATCAAACATCACCTGTGTGAGCTTCTACGTGGCGATACACCCTCCCCTGATCGTCATAATCCAATCGGCGGACTGATGATTCTGGCGCTGCTGGCAGGCGTCGTGCTCACGGGCTTTTCTGGCTGGTTAGCCACGACAGATCTGTTCTGGGGAGAGGATTGGATCGAAGACCTGCATGAAACCAGCGCTAATCTGGTGATGGGATTGGTAGGTTTTCATGTCGTCGCAGTAGTCTGGTTCAGCCGACGTGGTCCGCACAACCTGATACGCATCATGCTGACAGGTTATCGGGATACATGACCACCCGTTTACAAAGCCATCTATCTCGTCGGTGCAGATTTACCCGCATACCGGGTTATGCCCGGTATGCCTTTAGCGTCACAGTATAACCAGACGTTCAGCCAACTCTTTCTCAACGATACGCTCGCTGAATAGCATCGGGTCGATGGGCTTACTCAGATAATAGCCTTGTACTGAATAACACCCGGCGTCACGTAAAAAGTGCAGCTGCTGAGCCGTTTCGACACCTTCCGCCACCACCTTCAGCCCCAACGCTTTGGCCATTTCGATGGCGGCTACAATCAGCTGCTGATCACTGGCATCAATCGCCAGATCGCGCACAAAACTGCGGTCAATTTTAATGACATCAAACGGGAACATCTTCAGGTAAGCCAGTGATGAATACCCTGTACCAAAGTCATCCATCGACAACATCACGCCCAGTGCTTTCAAATCATCCAATACCTGTGCAGTACCGGAATCTTTTTTCACCAACAGTCCCTCTGTCAGCTCCAGTACCAGCGCCTGTGCCGGAAACCCGGTTTCATCCAATACGGACTTAAGCAGATGGATAAAGTCCTGATGGCGCAACTGACGCGGTGAGATATTTACCGCCAGATAAAAGTCCTTCAGGCCCTCATCAAGCCACTTGCGCCCCTGCGTACACGCCGTTTTCAGAATCCAGTGACCAATTTCCACAATAAGTCCGGTTTGTTCTGCCAACGGAATAAAGTTATCCGGCCCGACAAAACCCAACTCATCACTGCGCCAGCGTACCAGTACTTCAGCCCCCAGCAAGCGCCGGTCATCAGAGCCGAAGATCGGCTGATAGTGGAGATAGAGTTCATGGTTCTGCAGTGCAGAGCGCAGATGTCGCTCCATCTCCACACGTACCGCCACATCTTCGTTCATGCTGGATTGATAGAAACCGTAGCTGTTACCGCTGTTCTCCACCTTGCAGCGGTGCATGGCGATATCAGCATGCTGAAGCAGGCTCACTTCATCGCGGCCATCATCTGGGTAGATGGAGATACCGACCGTTCCAGAGATATAGAAGCGGTGCTCCTCAATCTCGAATTCGTGTTCCAGTTCCTGCAATACCTGCTGCGCCATACGCGGCGCTTCGCTTTCGGCATTCACTTCATCCAGCAGCATAACAAACTCATCTGCACCGTATCGCGCCAGCGTATCGCCAATGCGGGTAACAGACAGCAAACGCTGGGCAACGGCAATTAGCAGCTGATCGCCTGCTTCATGCCCCATACCGTCATTGATCTTTTTAAAATCATCCAGATCGATATACAGCACCGCGACATTGGTGTTGTTCTCTGCCGCATGTTCCAGTGAGCGCTTCAGACGTTCCGTAAATAACTGCTTATTGGGCAGATCGGTGAGTAGGTCAAACTGCGCCTGATAACGAATGGTTGCTTCTTGCTGTTTAAATTCGGTGATATCCCGCAGACAAGCCACCCGCACCGACTCACCCTCCAATTCGCTATTCTTAGCGAACACTTCCATCGGGAACTCGCGCCCGTCTTTACGCAAGGCCTGCACCTCGTAAGGCAGCTCCATCCCCGTGTGCACGTTGTGAAAACCCACCGCGATACTTTCCGGCGCAAGCAGGTCCCACACCTCCATGGACGCCAGTTCTTCACGGTTGTAGCCAAACATACGTTCAACGACGGTATTTAAGTCGACAATTTTACCGCGCCGATGGATCAGAATACCCTCGTTGGAAATGTCGCCGAGCTGATAAAGACGTGCTTCCGTTTTAACACGCTTGCGTTCTTCGGCGGCCTGAAGCTTCAAACTCTGACGCCAGCGCAGAAACATCACCGCAAATATTAAAGACAGCACACTAAACAGGGGGATAGCCAGCTCGGTCAGGTTTTTGATCTGGTTATACTGTGTAACTGGCTTTCCTTCGCGAAGATAAAAAACCTGCCAGCCGTTTAAACGCTCTAATGGGGCCTTCTCCAGTACAAAATCACGCTCATTCACTTTGATACGCCCGGCATCATCGACTTGTTCGAAGCCAAGGCTCTCAATACGCGTATCACCAAACTGTCGTGATGAGAGCACCTGTTTCTGCTGGATTTCGCTCAGGGGCCATAAGCTTTTCAGGATCCAGTCAGAATTCGTGGCCGCAAAGACAATACCCTGTGAATCCACCAGCATCAGGTTGCGGC
>NZ_JBFGYC010000257.1:0-5514 GCF_041587635.1 Pontibacterium sp.
TACGATACGGGTACTCCTATTACCCACCTCGGGACACTATATATTGGTCACGGCTTTAGAGCCAGAGGGCGAATCAATGTGGAGTAGCAATTACATATCCGCATAGGTCCAGGATGCCGTACTGGCAAAATCCACAAACTGGGTGATCTCGTTCAGGTTTTCGCTCTCGCCCCACTCAAAGCCGATAGAGCGTTGGCTGAGGTCTTCGACGAGCGGCAGTGTTGTAATGCGGGATGACGCATAGTGCTCGGGTACGATGGCAATGCCCACATCTGCTTCCACCAGTGCTAAGGCACGGTCGTCCTGATTGGTGATATAGGCCATATTCAGGCGGATGTTGTGCTGTTTCAGTAACCCTTCCATGACCTTACGGTGTTCACAGTGGCTGCGGCCAATAAAGGGTTCTTTATCCAGATCTGACACGCTGATCGATGGGGATCGGCTCAGGTGATGGTTGCGGGACATCGCCACTACGTAAGGTTCAGCGAAGATCTCTTTTGAGCAGTTAAAGCGTCTGCTGGCCTGTGGATTACTCTGCAACAGGGTCAGCACTAGATCAACACGGTTATCACGTTCCAGCTTGTGCATCTCGGCAGCGCTCGAATCAACCACATCCAGTTTCAGGTCTGGGTGCTCCCGACGATATTGCTCGATCAGTCGGGCCACATGGGTGATGGACAGGGTATTGATCACGCCCAGTCGAAGTCTTCGCTGCACATCGTGCTGCTTCAGCTCATCCTTCGCTCTGGCGCACTCCCCCACTATCAGCTTTGCTCGTTGCAGCAACTTGCGGCCTGCGGGTGTGAGCACCACGTTACGTTTGTTGCGGGTAAACAGCTTTACGCCGACCTCGGCTTCCAGTTTGGAAATAGACACAGACAGCGCGGGCTGGGAGACAAATGCGCGCTCTGCCCCACGGGTAAAGCTTTCTGATTCGGCTGCCGCCAAAAACAGACGTAGCTGCTGCAACTCCATACCATAACCCCTGATTATCATTTCAATTCAAACAATTGATTATATTTATTCTAAGCCAAGTAATAGACTTTTCTCAACGATCAGCGTTTATCAGGAGATGGGGATGACAGCAGTTCAACAACCGATCGCGTTAATCATCGGGGCCGGCGATCATCTGGGATCCGCCATCGCCCGACGTTTTGCCACCGAGGGATACCACATTGTTGCGACCCGTCGCCGGGGCGATCTGGATACGCTGGTGAGCGAGGTTGAGGCACTGGGGGCGGGGATCACAGCGTTGCACTCCGATGCCCGCGACGAAGACCAAGTGATTCAGCTGATTAATAAAGTCGAATCCGAGCTAGGACCGATGAGTGTGGTGGTGTTCAACATCGGTGCAAACGTGCCGTGCAGCATTGTGGAGACAACCGCGCGCTTGTATCGCAAAGTCTGGGAGATGTGTGCCTTTGCCGGTTTTCTGGTCGGCCGTGAAGCGGCTAAGAGGATGCTTCCACGAGAACAAGGCACCATTATCTTCACCGGTGCATCCGCCAGTGTGCGTGGAAGCGCCAACTTTTCGGCCTTTGCTGGCGGCAAACATGCGTTACGGGCACTGGCCCAGAGCATGGCGCGCGAACTCGGCCCGCAGGGCATCCATGTGGCGCACGTGATAGTCGATGGTCTGATCAATAACGAAGCCACCAAAGCATTTCTCGCAGAACAGTTTGCCAGCAAAGGGGAGGACGGCGTTATGCAACCGGACGACATGGCCGAAATCTACTGGCAGATCCACATGCAACCGCGCAGCGCATGGACGTTCGAGCAGGACGTACGCCCCTACGCAGAACCGTGGTAAGCCGCGCTATATTTAAATACGGACAGAGGATTATTGGATGAGTAAAACCGTCGATTTCTATTACGACTTTATCAGCCCGGCATCGTACATCGCGTTAGCCCGACTCACCGAGCTGTGCGAACGCACCGGCGCAACCATCAATTACAAACCGATGCTGTTGGGCGGCGTATTTAAGGCCGGTGGAAATACCTCGCCGGTGACGATCCCGGCGAAATGGGAATGGATCCAAAAAGACTTTGCCCGCTACGCGGCGTTATACGATATTCCCTATCAGCTAAACCCACACTTCATCTTCAGTACGGTCAACGCGATGCGTGGCGCCATGTGGGCGCTGTCGGAAGGACGGATCGAAGACTATAACCGCGCAATGTACACCGCGGCCTGGGCCGACGGAAAAGACCTCTCATCCCCTGAAGTGATGGCTGAAGTACTGAACACGGCCGGTTTTGATGCGCAGGTTGTGATGGAAGCGATGACCCAACCCGAGATCAAAAAGGCGTTGATCAGCGCCACTGAAGAGGCGGTTGGGCGGGGTTTATTTGGTGCGCCGACGATGTTCGTGGATGATGAGATGCATTTCGGGCAGGATCGCATGGAGTGGATCGAGCGTGCACTGAGCTAACGCTCATTCCCTCACCTATCAATGTTAGAGAACAGGTTTCGACCCACCTGTTCTCTATATCTGAAGCAGTATCTCCAGAGCTGTATTTCAAGAGCAATATCTCCAGAGCTGTATCTCCAGAGCTGTATCTCAAGAGCTGTATCTCAAGAGCTGTATCTCAAGAATATTGTGGCAGTCATCGTACGGTTTTCCATCAGCAACCGATCTGTTCGCCGCGTGGGCGACAATGGTTGATTGCGCTGGCGCAAGCAAAGGCGGATGTCTGCTCGTCACTATCAGAAGCTTCAGCTACGATATCTATAACGTGATGGGTCGCGATGTTTGTTTTAACGTAGCGTGCCGTGTTGTCATCAGTCTTTATTTCAAAGTGCCGAAGCTGCCGTTTATACGGCGCTTAATGGTGGCTGCGGATTGGGCTTTTTACACAGCAGCCATTCACACCCGACACTTTTAAAAATCTTAAATGGGTTCTACTGATGGACAATTCACAGTACTTCTATCGCACGATCATCTTCACCCGCAAAAACAATCAAGTTGCACTGGCCGACATCAATTACCCTGAGAACATCACCCCGCTGGATGAATGGCTTGGTACAGTGGTTACTCTGGCAGATGGTGCACACACCATTCAGGAAATGATTAACTATATGGGCCAGCGATACCCGTCTCCGCCCTCGAATTTGGAAAAAACGCTGCACTCAGTCATCGAGCGACTGATGGACGGGGATATGATTAAGCTGAGCGAAACACCTGTCAGCCTGCCCTACTATCTGGCCTCTCCGATTGAGGAGCTGGACTTAGAGAAAGCTCGAAAACTGATCATAGAAGACGGCTACAGTGTGATGCACTGAACCGCGATACGGCGTGGTTCGCCTTCAAGTCAGTCAGATCAGGTTTGGCTGAGCTGCGCCCGATAATCTCGCGGTGATAATCCCAGCGCATTGCGGAACAAACGTCGTAGTGAGCTGGCACTGCTGTACCCCACCCGCTCTACAATCTGCTCGATATTCAAACTAGTCGTTTCCAGTAATAATTTCGTGTGTTCGATGCGCAGTTTTTGCAGGTACTCGGAAGGACTCACCCCCAGTGCTTTCTTGAAGCGGCGCGATAGCGTACGCTCACTGACACAGTGCAAATTCGCTAACGATTCCAGATCCAGCGGCTGGCTGATATGGCGCTGCATCCAGCTTTCTACCGCCAGCACCATCGCATCCTGATGTTCGGTTTGTTCCTGCAAAAACACATACGGCGAGGCGTAACTCTGACTGGCATCGATCAACATGGTTTTTGCACAGATCTGCGCCAACTGCCGCCCGACTTGCTTCTCCACCACCTGCAACATCACCCCCAGATTGGCGGTCATCGCACCGGTACAGTAGCCCTGATCATTCTCCACCAGCAGCGTATCCTTACGCAGGGTGACATCGGGATAACGCTTCTGAAATAACCCACCCAACCACCACGCGGTTGCCGCGGATTGTCCTTTCAGGTGGCCGGTTTCAGCCAGCAGGAATACACCGCTGCAGTTAGCTGCGATCTGCTGACCTGCCGCATACTGTTTACGCAGCCATTCGGTCTCACGTTTCAGACCGGTGAGATGGTTGATCAGGTCATTGCCATCTTCATGGTGAATACCCGGTACAAAGATCAGATCAGCCTCAGGGGCGTTATCCAGCGTGTAATCAACCCGCATACGGCAACCGTTGGAGGCCCGCACTTCATCCTGCCCTGCCGATACCAGAAAACACTCGTATAACGGCTCTTCGCCACCGCGCTGTTTCCAGATGGTGTTGATCACGTTAAATACATCAAACGTGGTGGCGATGCCGGAGGCCTGATAGTCGTCGTAGACTAATCCCAGTATTTTATTCATAGATGACCGAATATGCGCGTTATTTGGCGCTCAGATGACTGATTATGATCGTTTTGACTTGCTAGGATGGCACTCATAGTTTCCAAAATCAAAACGTTCAACAATCTGACGATTGAAGAACCCACTGTTTAAACAGAATTACAGGTGAATGCATGAGCCAGTCCGATATCAGCCGTTACCCGGTGCCAGAACTGAATACCCTGCCTGAAGATATCCAGAGCCGTATTCTGGCAGTACAGGAAAAAGCCGGTTTTATCCCTAACGTCTTCCTGACACTGGCCCACCGCCCTGCGGAGTTCCGCGCCTTTTTTGCCTACCACGATGCGATCATGGAACGCGAAGAAAGCACCCTGACACCCGCGGAGAAAGAGATGATTATCGTTGCGACCAGTGCGGCGAACGGCTGTCAGTACTGTGTTGTAGCCCACGGTGCGCTGCTGCGTATCTTTGCGAAAGAGCCGTTACTGGCCGACCAGATTGCGATCAACTACCTGCACGCGCCAATCTCCCCACGCCAGAAAGCGATGATGGATTTTGCGATGTCGCTGTCGCAGTCACCGGAAGTGATCAGCGAAGACGATTACGAAGCCCTCTACATGCACGGTTTTGACGACGAAGATATCTGGGATATTGCCGGTATCACCGCGTTCTTTGGTCTTTCAAACCGTATGGCAATCATCACCTCTATGCAGGCGAACCGCGAGTTTTACACCATGGCGCGCGAACCCCGCGATGCCTCTTAAGCGCTGAGTAACCGCTTACTTAGCTGATATGCATTCCCACGCGGGAGCGTGGGAACGAGGTAACCGCCCACCCTGAGAGAACACACCTCTGGTTCCCACGGTCCCCCGTGGGAACCCATATCGAGGGTTCCGTCAGTACGATGCTGAAATTAAGCGCGGTCTGCATTCCCACGCATGAATGTGGGAAGAAGCAGCGTGGGAACGAGGTAACCGCTCACACAGCGTAAGCACACCTCTGGTTCCCACTGTCCCCCGTGGGAATCCATATCGAGAGTCCGGTCAGTACGGTGCTGAAATTAAGTACTGTCTGCATTCCCACGCGGGAGCGTGGGAACGAGGTAAATCGCTTACTCTGCGCAAACACACCTCAGGTTCCCATGGTCCCCCGTGGGAACCCATCTCGAGGGTTCTGGTCAGTGGGTGCTGAAATTAGGCACTGTCTGCATTCCCACGCGGGAGCGTGGGA
>NZ_JBFGYC010000258.1:0-5501 GCF_041587635.1 Pontibacterium sp.
ATACCTCACTGAAAAAGTTGGCCGGACAAGGTAACGGCGAGCCAAACGCTGAGCTGAAAGCGAAGATGATGGCTTACTACGAAGGCAAAGATGCAGGTCGTGAGATTATCTCTCCGAAAACCAAAGGCGACTTTGTCATCGCTGAAACCAACGTTGATGATCTGTCCAAGAAGAAAAACCTGGCTGGCAAAGCCTACAAAGGCGCAGTGACGTCTTGGCCTGGCAACATGACCGGCGCAGAAGTACTGGCCTTTATGATCGATAAAGCCTCTTCTGCAAACAAAGGTTACGACAAAGTAAACGGTCTGGACTACGCACAGCTGATCTCCAAGTTCACCATGGGTGCTGTTTTCTACAATCAGGCTGTTGATAACTACCTGGATGAGAAACTGGAAGCCGACACGAAACCAAACAACAAACCTTACAAAGCCGGCAAAGCTTACACAGGCAAAGAGCATGTTTGGGATGAAGCGTTCGGTTACTTTGGTGTTCCAGCAAACACACTGTCTCTGACGCCAAAACAGGCTTACACCGTTGCTAAAGGCAAAGAAGGTGGCCTGACACTGGCTGATGCCAACAAAGATGGCAAAGTCAGCCTGTACAACGAGATGCTGTTTGCACACGGCTACTATGCTGCGGCAACCGACAAAAGCGGCAAGACTAACTACCTGCACACCATCACTGAAGCATTCATCGATGGCCGCCAGCTGATCACTGACGCTAAAGGCGAAGCCCTGAGTGATGCAGAACGCACCCAGCTGAAAGCTTACGCTGCGACTATTGCCGAGAACTGGGAAAAAGTCATTGCAGAAGCCGTCTTCAAATATGCTGGCTCCACCTACAAAGATATCGAGAAGCTGAACGCTGCGCTGGATGCTAAAGAAGATATCAGCAAAGTGATGCGTGGCTATGCCAAGCACTGGGGTGAACTGAAAGGTTTCGCCATGGCCCTGCAGGTGAGCGGCAAAGATCTGGGTGCTACTGGTGTACAGCTGAACCGCCTGATCGGCTTCGGTCCAGTCCTGCTGGGTAACACTCAGGTAACCGGTATCGATGCTGACGGCAACTACGTACAGAGCAGCACCGTGACTCTGGACGAATACATGTTGCAGATGCTGAAAGTTCAGCAACTGATGGTTGACGAGTTTGGCGTCGAAGCGCGTAGCAAAGACGTGCTGGCAAGCATGGGCGACCTGATCAAGAAGCTGGGCGAGCAGGCTGCTGAAGCTGAAAACGACTAATTAAGACTGACGTAAGTTCCGCGCTGGCGGAAATGGATGTCTGACAGAACCAGCTATACCGGGATAATTATTAAATCGGTATAGCTGGTTTTTTTGTATTAACAGGTATCATTCTGCTGATGGAAACATTTTTCACTGACTACTTCACCGACCTGTATAGCAGCGTGTATGAAACCGTATTAAACCCGCGAAAACGGGTATTTTTCGGTTATATTTTGCTGGCATTGATCATCGCAGGCATATGGCTGAAATGGCGTAAAAACATGCGTGCTTCAATGATCGCCAGAAGTCTGTTTTCACCGCGTGTCTGGTGGTCCACCTCTGCGAAAGCGGATTACCAACTGCTGCTGATCAACAAAGCGATCTTACTCGCCATCGTTCCGTTACTGATCACCAAAATCGCACTGGCGACAATCATTTTTC
The DNA here is from genome assembly GCF_041587635.1 of Pontibacterium sp. Lineage (NCBI taxonomy): Bacteria > Pseudomonadati > Pseudomonadota > Gammaproteobacteria > Oceanospirillales > Oceanospirillaceae > Pontibacterium > Pontibacterium sp. The sequence goes on from NZ_JBFGYC010000258.1 coordinate 1,665, forward strand.
AACAGCTCTACGAACTGATCGGTTCCCGCCCCCTACCTGGTAGTCTTCTGCCTGATTGGGCTGTCCCTATTTGCTTTACACTGTTTCTGTTTGTGCTGGATGACTTTGCCCGCTACTTCCTGCACATGCTGATGCACCGCTGGCCCTTTCTTTGGGCATTCCACAAAGTGCATCACTCCGCTCGTACGATGACACCGTTTACCGTGCTGCGCACCCATCCAATTGAAGGCCTGCTGTTTACACTGCGAAGCATTCTGGTTCAGGCAGTCAGTATTGGCGTATTCCTGTTTTACTTCGGCGATCAGGTCGACCTTATCACTGTGCTGGGCGTGAACTTTGCGGTCTTCATTTTCAATGTCACCGGTTCTAACCTGCGCCATTCTCATATTGCTATTCACTACTGGGAGTGGCTCGAACGTATCCTGATATCACCAGCACAACACCAGATCCACCATTCCACGCGCGTACGGCACTTCGATAAAAACTTTGGTGCAGTGTTAGCAATCTGGGATTGGATTGGTGGCAGCCTCCATCTATCAGAGCCCAAGACCGAACTACGATTTGGTGTTTCGGATACAGTGGAGGCCGATGAGCAAACACTGAAGACATTGTATCTAATACCGTTTCAGGAATGCTGGCACGCCTTACTCGGCAGACGTAAAAGCTAAACACCTGCCAGGAACGATGGTCACAAAGTTCTACACTACTCATACGAGCTTAACATTCGGCTCCTGACGAGCAGACCAAAAAAAACCGCTCAAATGAGCGGTTTCGAAAGAAACCCGGTGGCCGTGTACCGGGCAAATCACAACAATGCAGCCCCTGACCCGCCTTACAGACGGATCAGAACGTTCTTAATATCTATATACTTTTCCAGCGCATGCAGGGATTTATCACGCCCGTTACCGGAGGCTTTAACGCCACCAAACGGCACGGTCGTGTCACCTTCGCCCCAAGTGTTCACCCACACCATACCGCTTTCCAGCTTACGGCTGACACGATGCGCACGCGACAGATTCTGCGTCCAAAGCGCAGCACCCAAACCATAAATTGAGTCATTCGCCAGCGCGATGGCTTCCTCTTCGGTTTCAAACTCGCATACCGCCAGCACCGGACCAAAGATCTCCTCTTTTACAAAGGTCATGCCGTTATGTGCATTATCGACAATTGTCGGCTTAGCGAAGAAGCCTTTACCTTCCTGATACTCAGGCACACCACCCACCACAACATGACCACCCTCGTCCTGAGCAGAGCGGATATAGCGCTCAACGGTGGCGAGTTGCGTGCCATCCACCATAGGTCCCATAGTGGTACTTGGATCAAGCGGATCACCCGCCTGAAAACGCGACGCCTCTTCCACCAGCGCGGCCATAAACTCTTCTTTGATGCTTTTCTCTACGTACAGACGAGAGCAAGCGATACACACTTCACCCTGATTGGCGAAAATTGCGCTGGCGGCACCCGCAGCAGCTTTTTTAATATCCGCATCGGCAAACACCAGGTTCGGAGACTTTCCGCCCGCTTCCAGCCATACCCGCTTCATGTTGGATTGACCGGCATATTCCATCAGCATACCTGCGACACGGGTCGAACCCGTAAAGGCCAATACGTTGACATCCATATGTAACGCCAGCGCTTTACCCGCAGTATGACCAAAGCCCGGCACAACGTTTAGCACACCATCCGGCATACCCGCTTCAGAGGCCAGTTCTGCGAGGCGCAATGCACTCAGAGGGGACTTCTCAGATGGCTTCAGAATGACCGAGTTACCGGCCGCCAGTGCCGGAGCAATCTTCCAGCTCACCATCAACAATGGATAGTTCCAAGGCGTGATCGCACCCACAACACCCACAGGCTCATGACTGATCATCGCCAGAGTATCTTCACCCGTTGGGGCAATTTCACCATAGACTTTATCGATACACTCAGCCGTCCAGCGGAAGCAGTCGATTGCATCCGGCACGTCGATATTGACCATCTCGCTGATGGATTTACCCATATCCAGCGTATCCAGCAACGCGAACTCATCTTTATGAGCTTCGATCAGGTCAGCCCACTTCTGCATGATCTGTTTACGCTGGCGCGGGTGCATTTCAGACCACGCACCCGATTTGAAAACTTCACGTGCGCAGTCGACGGCAATATCCACATCGGCGGCATCACAACTGGCAACATTCGTCAGCAGTTTTTCGGTAGCGGGGTTGATCGATGGAAAGGTCTCACCGCTCACGGCAGGTTGAAACTGTCCATTAATATAGGCCTGGCCGTGAAATGTCAGTGTTTCACTCTGTGCCTGCCACTCGCTATAGCTTTTCATTATTAATATTCTCCTGCTAGTTACCGGGAACCGACGAATGCGTCCGAGGGTTCCTTATTAGCCGGAGTCTACGCAATCGGCACTTTGCAGAGATATACACCCGAGTAGGTAGGAGTAAACGCGCAGCTCAGCTCAATTCACAATCGTCTATAAACCCTTCTGTCTACCTACTAGGACATACCTACTCAACGGTATATAAAGCACCCTCTCAAGTTCACGAGAATGTAATCCTCACGTAAAAAATAAGAACGAGGAATAGAGATGAAAAAGGTTCTAACAGGTCTCACTCTGGCGGTTGCTATGGGTAGCGCACAAGCTGCAGAAATTTCTGGCACCGTTGGCTTCACCAACGACTACCGCTTCCGCGGGATCTCCCAGTCATCTGGTGATGCCGCCATTCAGGGCAGCCTGGACGCCGCCTTCGACAACGGTATCTATGCGGGTGTCTGGGGTAGCAATGTGGACTTCGGCGCTGGCGAAGATGCTCACCTGGAAGTGGATTACTATGTGGGTTACGGCGCCGATATCAACGATGATTTCAGCTACGATCTATCCCTGAACCACTACACCTATCCGGGTTACAGCTCCGATGCTGATTACACGGAAGTGATGGCTGGCCTGTACTACGGCGATCTGGCTCTGACCCTCGCCTACTCCAATGACTTCTTCCAGACCGGCGAATCCGCAAGCTACGTAGCAGTGGATTACAGCTATGGCCTGACCGATGAAATCAGCCTGGACCTGCATGCGGGTCACTCTTTCGGTGACTACTGGGGTTCTTCAGACATCGAAGATTACGAAGATTACTCCATCGGCATCTCCGGCTCTGTTGCTGGCCTAGACCTGTCTGTTGCATACCTGTTTAACGATGTAGAAGACGCTGACGAAACAAATTCCGATGCTTTCCGCAACGACGATACACTGCTGCTGACAGTTTCTCGTTCATTCTGATCAACACCCTAAAGGCCTGTTTGTTGACTGACATACAGGCTTTCAGCGCTGTAGGTATCCCCTTCTTCGTACAGCGCCACCCCGGTTTCTTCAGTCATGGGGTCTCCTATCCCCTGCTCGTATAATGCTTTGCCGCCTGCCGTACCGGGCGGCTTTTTTCTGCTTATCCAGGTGACCAAATTCACTGTGCCACAACACGGGCTACCGGCAACCTTATCTCCTACGATGACAACGAGCCACCCACAATGACGACAAACCCACTCCCCACCATCCCTGTGGGGTAGCCTTCAGGCTACCGGCAGGCTGAAGCCTGCCCTACATACATAAACCCATTCCCCGCAGCAGCGACTCCCCGGCAAGCCAATCACCCGCAATGACGACGAACCCACTCCCCACCATCACTGTTGGGTAGCCTTCAGGCTACCGGCAGGCTGAAAGCCTGCCCTACACACATAAACCCATTCCCCACATCAGTGACCACCCGACAGGCCAATCACCTACGATAACAACAAACCCACTCCCCAACATACCTGTAGGGTAGCCTTCAGGCTACCGGCAGGCTGAAAGCC
>NZ_JBFGYC010000259.1:0-5498 GCF_041587635.1 Pontibacterium sp.
AGGACGCTGCGCGCGAATGTTCATCAAGGCCAGAAGTGACAAAGACTTCGTTAAACAGGCCGGATATATGGCAGCAACCTGCCACGTCATCGAAGCATAGAGCCTTTGCAAATCGGGAGGAGACCATATATGGGACGAGCAACGCGATTCCCAACATCCAACGTCAACTAACTCCACACCACTGCGGTCGTCAACATGTATCCTGCGCCATACACCGTTTTGATCAGCTCATTGCCATCCCCACTGCTCTCCAACTTCTTGCGCAAGCGGGACATACGAACATCAATACTGCGGTCATAGGGCGTACAGTTGTCTCCCAACAACTGATCACGGGAGAGTATCTGAAAAGGATGTTTGAGCAGTGACAGCAACATATCACCTTCTGCGCGGCTGAGAGACTGTTTCTCCTGCGCCTGATAACTCAGCTCCAGCGAATCCGGACGGAAGACCCAACCCGAGAACTCAGCTTTTTTGACCACCACAGTTTCCGTTTCAACACTGCGTTGCAACCGTCTCAGCAAGCTCTGAACCCGTGCCACCAGCTCGCGGGGTTCGAACGGTTTTGTGACATAATCATCCGCACCAAACTCCAGCCCCAACACCCGGTCAGTCAGGTCATCCCGCCCCGAAACGATGATCACGCCACGGTGCTGGCTGTCGAACTGTTTCACCAGCTCCAGGCCATCCATATCAGGCAGGTTCAGGTCAACAATACAGATATCCGGGTTATCCTTGGGTGCCGCAGCCAACGCATCCACACCGTTAGTGAAATAACGCACCTGATAACGAAAATTTTCCAGCGCCCTGCACATCAGCTGCCCCAGATCTTCTTCGTCTTCTATTACGTAGATCAGGTTATTATTTTTCATCGCTGCTTCCTGAGCCATGGAGTGGCCTCTTCTAATTGTTATCGCTATTTGCTTTCCGGGAAGATCACTTTTGCCAGCGCGGCCTGATCGAACGGTTTCTGCAATAAAGAAAACTCGGCATCATGTTCGCTGTAAGCTTCGCTATACCCCGTCATCAGGACGATAAATGCCGAGGGATAACGTTCTTTCACCCGCTGGGCCACAGCATAACCGTCTTTCTCACCGGGCATCACAATATCAGTGACAACCCCCGCCAGCTCATTCAAATTCAATAACAGGGTATCGGCTTCATCCGCGGTCTCTGCTTCCAACACGGTAAAGCCGATATCAACCAACTGGTGTCTGACCACTTTACGTACATCCGGATCGTCCTCCACCAGCAAGACCAGCGAGCTGGCATCCGCCTTCGCTGCATAACTGTTACGTTCCAGATCCTGTTGTGGCGCCTCACACTGGTGATCAGTCCCTACTGGTAACAATATTTCAATGACAGCCCCTGCAGCGCGGCGGTTACGGATGCGGATATAGCCCTTCGATTGCTTCACGAAACCGTACACCATACTTAAGCCAAGCCCCGAACCTGCCCCCGTGGATTTGGTGGTAAAGAACGGCTCATAGGCTTTCTGTAAGGCTTCGTCGCTGAACCCGGTACCGGTATCTTTTACGGATAACATCACATAGTCACCGGCGGGTACCGGCTCATCGAATCCTTCACGAGTAGCGCAATAGAACGAACGCACCTCGAAGCTCAGGGTACCGCCCTTCTCCATCGAGTCGGCGGCGTTAAGCGCCAGATTCACCAGTGCATCTTCCATCTGCGCTTCATCAACATACACCACCGGCGCGCTGTCATCGATACGGGTCTGAATACGGATATTTTCTGCCAGCGGGCCGGATAACAGGCTAATCACATCGGCGATAAGGTGATCGGGCTTGATGCAATCAGGCGAAAGCGGCTGGCGACGGGAAAAGGCCAACAGCCGTTTGGTCAGATCAGCACCGCGCCGGGTCGCACGAATCGCCGGTACCAGATTACCGTTCAGATCCAACGGCAGATCGGGGTGCCCCTGCGCTTCCAGCAGGTTGCCCAAAATAATGGTCAGCAGGTTGTTGAAGTCATGTGCCAGACCTCCGGACATCTGCCCAACCGCCTTCATCTTACTGGCTTCGGCCAAACGCTGTTCAGACTCACGCTCGGCCGTAATATCGATCGACAGGTTGAGCACACCTTCCACTGTCTGACGCTGCTCGCCATAGAACGGCAGCAGGATACGCCGCGTTACCATGGTCTTGCCCTGCACCTCGGTGCTGTACTCATACATCACCTTTTCACCGCGCAGGGCCTGCCGGATATAGTCCAACGTGTTTTTATACATGACGGTGGACATCACATCCTGCATCAGCTCACCCACCAGCTCACTTTTGTGACGGTTAAACATCTCAGCGTATTCGCGGTTCACAAAAACATAGCGCCCCTGTGCGTCCAGATAGGCGATCTGCGCAGGCAATGCATCCAGAATCAGACGCTGCCGGGTCTCCGATGCAGTCAGTTCACTCTTTGCTGTTTTCAGCGAGCTGACCGCCTGTAATAATTGCTGGTTGGATTCGGACAACTCTTTCGTACGCGATGCGACGCGGGTATTCAGCCCCTGAATATTGTCACGCAGCTGATCCACCATGAAATCAAAGGACTCCGCCAACGTGCCCAGCTCATCGTGACGATTAATGCCGGTTTTGGCCCCAAACTGCCCACGACTGATCTTATACGCGGTGGCCGACAGTTGTTTGATCGGAGAGGTGAGATATTCGGCAAACAGGAACGCCGCAACAATCGCCGCCAACAACCCAAAGAACCCCATCGCCAACAAGCGCTGACTCAACTGTATAGAGCTGGCCTTCAGGTCATCCAGGTACACGGAGGAGCTGATATACCAGTCAAACCCGGATAGATGGCGGACCAGAGAGAGTTTTTCGTAGGCATAGTTGCCGGGATCATGGGGCGTGTCCCACTTGTAATACAGCTCTTCATCCGTATCTGACACGGCGATCAGATCCTGATAGATCGGGTTGCCGGTGACGGGGTTAAGCAGCGTCTTAAAGTTGGTGCCGCGGATATTAGAGTTGGGGTGAAAGATCATGTCCCCGTTCGAGCCGAAGATATACAGATAGCCATTGCTGGCGATTTTCACACTCTCCAGCGCCTGACTCAGCTCCCCCAGCAGGCGCGCTTTATACGCCTCGGCTTCTTTATAGAGATCATCAGCATACACCCCGGCACCCAGTACAATGCCCCATTCCGGGAAGCTGCGGACGTAAGAGTATTTATCGATCACTTCCGTATCTTGCAGGCGGTACCACTTGTACTTGTAGAACCCTTCACCCTGCTTCAACACCTGCTGAATAATACCGGGCAGTGCCGACCGCTCGCCCGCAACGATGTGCTCGGAGATATTTTCGTCCTGAAACTTATCATCCGGATGGGACAACAAGCGTCCATTAAAGTCCGAGATCCAAAGATAGTTGTCACCATCAAACTTCAGTCGTCGTAACTCAGCATACAATGTCTGCCAATGGGCGTTTTCGTTCAGCTGTGAATCTTTACGATCAGCCAACCCCGTCCGGATATAGCTTTCCCCCAAATCCACGACCGCTTTGAGCTTTTGCTCCTCTGCATCCAGCGCCTGTTCCACATAGGACTCTGTGCTGAAATACATCCGATTAGCCAGATCGTAAACAATATTGAGTACCTGACGGTTTGAATGCTGTTCCAGTCCAAACACGTTTTGCTTGATCATCGGCACGGTCAGCCAGTAAATCGACACAAAAATACCGCTGATCAGCAGCAACAACATCAGGAACAAACGGAAGGTAATCGGGGAATAACGGTACACAGAGAAACCCAGTCAGGCACATGCTAATAGCTGAATGTAGCATAAAGTAAAGACCAGAATCGGCACTGTTACATTTCGTTAGAATTGCCAAATAGTTGAGCAACCATTTACCCGTAATTTAATTCGCAACCGAATAACAATAAGACGGGTTGCGAACAGATGTATCTCATTTCCCGGGGTTTTAACCCGACGTTCAAGCGTTCTGTTTCCGTTGCTGCGACAACGGCAGGCACTGCCCTGCCCTCCACGCAGTTACCACCGGTCTTATTCCCCTGTCTATCGCCCCGCATGTCTGAAGAGATGTATGGGCTGATCTCTGTTTCTCTCAGTTGTAACTACGAGGTTTAAACATGTCCTTTCAGCAAATCGGTGTTATTGGTGCCGGCCAGATGGGCCGCGGCATCGCACAGGTAATGGCAACCGCTGGCTATGAGCTGGTGCTGGTCGACCTGAGCGAAAATGCCCTGCACATGGCACTGTCCGTGATCGAAAGCAGTCTCACTAAGCTGCAGGACAAAGGCTTGATCGAAGAGCGCCCTTCCGCCGTATTGAGCCGTATCCGCTGCGAAACCTCGATGGATGTGCTGGCTGATTGCGATCTGGTGATCGAAGCCGCCACCGAAAATGAAGAGATCAAAAACAAGATTTTCAAGCAGTTGGATGAACTCTGTAAGCCAGATGCGATTCTGGCGAGCAACACCTCTTCCCTGTCGATTACCCGTCTCGCGGCTACAACATCCCGCCCGGACAAAGTGATCGGTATGCACTTTATGAATCCGGTTCCGGTACTGGCGCTGGTTGAAGTGATCAACGGCCTGCAGACCTCGGAAGAGACCACCGAAAAAGTGGTTGAAGCAGCCAAACGTGCCGGCAAAGAACCGATCCCGGTCAAAGACAAAGCGGCGTTTGTGCTCAACCGCATCCTGCTACCGATGATTAACGAAGCGATCTTTGCGCTGGATGAAGGCTGTGCCGATGTTCAGCAGATCGATTCCATCATGAAGCTTGGCGCCAGTCACCCGATTGGCCCGCTCGCACTGGCCGACCTGATCGGTCTGGATACCTGCCTGAGCATCATGAACGTGTTGTACGAAAACTTTGGCGACAGCAAATATCGCCCTGCTCCTTACCTGCGTCAGATGGTGGACGCCGGTTATCTCGGCCGTAAATCCGGCCGTGGTTTTTACGAGTATTGATTTCGACAGCGACCCATAAAAATAAGAGCCGAACCATGATGGAGACCGATATGAACGTCGCCGCATTTACGCAACTGTTTATCACCGAACAACAGCCGGGCATCTGGCTGATTACGCTGAACCGACCCAAAGCACTGAACGCGCTGAACCGCCAGGTACTGGAGCAGCTGCACAGCGCCATCGTCTGGATCGAAAACCAGCCGGACGCGCGCGTATTGCTGATCACCGGCAGCGGTGAAAAAGCGTTTGCGGCGGGTGCCGACATCGCTGAGATGAAAGATATGAACGCCCAGCAGGCGCGTGAATTCTCTCAGGCAGGCATGACCACCATGCATCGTATCGAGTCTTCCCGTCTGCCCGTGATCGCACTGGTGAATGGCTTTTGTCTGGGTGGCGGTTGCGAACTGGCGATGAGCTGTGACTTTATTCTTGCCGCCGACAACGCCGTGTTCGGTCAGCCGGAAGTGACCCTGGGTGTACCACCGGGCTTTGGTGGCAGCCAGCGCCTTCCGCGCCGCGTGGGTCCGGGCATGGCGGCTCAG
>NZ_JBFGYC010000260.1:0-5445 GCF_041587635.1 Pontibacterium sp.
CCACTTCCAGTTTGTTGTGGCGGATATCGCGGGTTTTCACCATGCGGCGTTCTGCGGTGGATGTTTCCGGGTTAAAGACAAAGATCGGGATAGGAGCGTGCTTAGCAGCGCCTTTCTTTTCGCTGCTGGCATTGCGAATATCGATCGCGGAAAGGGGGATCAGGTAGACGGGCTGTTCGCTTTGGGTATCGCCAAACAAAAAGCTGACTTTAGCGGTCATGCCCGGTAGCAGTTGGTCATTGTTTTCCAGCAGATCAATGCGAACCGGATAAGCGTTGCCGGTGGAGACCTGAAAGCCCACTTCACTGACCACGCCTTTCTGTTTGGTATCTGGGAGTGTTGGGAACTCAACGTCAACGGCCTGGCCGTAGCTCACTTCACGAATAAGGGTCTCAGGGACCAGTACGCGAGCCTTTAGACTGTTCTCGCCCTGCAGTTCAAATAGGGTCTGACCGGCTTTGATTTCGGTGAATGGCTCGACTTCGCGACTGGAGATTTTGCCGTCAAAAGGTGACTTCAGCGTGGTGCGGCTCATATCCAGCTCGGCATTTCGCAGATCAGAGCGGGCAACATCCACGTCTGTGCGCGCTGCTGCCAGTGCTGTACGGGCCTGATCAACAACTGTGGCGCTGGTGAAGCCCTTTTTAAGCAGACTGTTTTTACGGTTGTAGTCTTCCTGCTTTTCGCTCAGGTTCGCGCGTGCATTGCGCAGTTTGGCCTGACGGGAGGACAGTGTCAGCTGATAATCTTTTGTCGACAGTGATGCGAGTATCTGGCCTTGTGTCACCCGATCACCGAGGTTGACCAATACTTCTTTAACCTGACCTGATACCTGAAAGCTCAGTTCAGAACGGTTGCTGGATTCCAGTACACCGGAGATCTGGCGAATTCGGCTACCGGACGTTGCGCCAACCTCTTCAAATTTTACGCTGGGTGTTACGGGAGGGGCCGTGGCTTCAGGTTCCTTGCAGCCAGTCAGCGCAATAGTGGTGACAAACAAAAGAGATACAAATGTCAGTCGCATGATATGCCATCCTGTCATAGCGAAATTAATAGACTTCAGCTTAGCTTAGAGTGGCCTGATTTTGATGACCAAAACCACGTTAATCCGCTGAATTTATTCCAGATTACATGTAAAAAAGGCAGTAACGGGTAGTTACTGCCTTTTCTCATACGAGCTGAATGAGGATCTGGCTCATTCAGCTCGTGTCAGATGTGTCGTTGGATCAGGATCAGGGTTTCGTCAGCCACTGATCCAGAGCGTTCAGGTCATCGGGACTAAGGCTTCCGACCTGCTGCTTGAAGCTGAACAGGTTGAAGACGTAGTCGAAGCGCGCATTGGCGTAGTCGCGTTGTGCACTGTAGAGCTGTTGCTCAGCGTTTAGCACATCAACGACGTTACGTGTGCCGACATTGAAACCTTCTTCTGTCGCTTTTAATGCGGTCTCGCTGGACTTGATGCTCTGTTTACGCGCCTGTACGGACAGCACATCGGTACGCAGGTCACGCAGCAAGCTGCGGGTCGATTGGGTCACCGCGCGCAATGTGTCTTCACGATCCTGTTGAACAGCGATCATCTGTTGAGTTGTCTGGCGGCTCTGAGAGCTGGTGGCACCACCGCTATAGAGCGGCAGGCTGAACGTCAGACCGATTGAGTTGGTATCGTTGATGTTGTCTGCGGTTGCCGTGCCGTTGTCGTAGTCATAGCTGGCAGCCAGACTCAGTGTTGGCAAGTGGCCTGAACGTGCAGCCTGAGCCGTGCGGCGGGAGGCTTCAACCGCAGCATCTGCCACACGCAGATTCAGGTTGCCTTTCCATGCTTTATCCAGCCAGCGATCCGGGGTTTCCGGGGTTGGCGTCTGCACGGGGTAATCTTCGCGGAGCAGGTCGGCTTTGCCCACTTCCTGACCGGTCAGTCGTTCCAGCGCTTCGTAGCTGTTTTCCAGATCACCTTCGGCTTCAATACGGGCAACGCGGGCATTATCGAAGGATGCCTGAGCTTCCTGTACGTCAGTAATCGCGATCAAACCGACTTCGAACTGAGCGTTAACCTGATCCAGACGACGTTTAATCGCACGTTCCTGAGCTTGAGTCGTTTCCAGCGTGTTCTGAGCACGGAGTACGTTCAGGTAGGCTTCTACAGAACGTAGAATCAGGTTCTGCTGTGCCAGATCAAACTGCAGGCGAGCCTGTTCAGACTGGGCCTGTCCACGTTTGAAGCTGAACCATGCGTTGGCATCGAACAGCGGTTGGTTCAGCGCAACGGTATAGCCGTTGTTGTTGAACGCTGCGGTGTCGCTTTCTGTCCAGGTTGTATTGGCGGACAAGCTGACATTTGGCAGCAATCCCGCACGCGCCTGAGGTACGGCTTCGGTTCCGGCCAGATAGGTTGCTTCGGCGGATTTTAGTTGCGGATCGTTAGCAAGCGCCTGCTGATAAATATCAGCAAGTGCCGCGGCATTTGCCTGCGTGCTCTGGAGTGCCAGAGCCAGCAGGGCAGATGCGGAAAGTAACTGTGCTGTTTTCACGTGTGCTTCCTTATGCAACGTTAAACTTCTTCGGGCTGAACTTCTTTAAACGTTCTTTTACCCAGATAACTATAGACCGTTGGAATAACAAACAGGGTGAGCACGGTACCAAAGGTCATGCCACCCACAATGACCCAACCAATCTGCTGACGGGACTCAGCACCCGCGCCGAAGGCCATCGCCAGTGGTACCGCACCTAAGACGGTCGCTGCGGTAGTCATCAGAATAGGGCGCAGTCGCAGTGTCGCGGCTTCAACAATCGCGTCTCGCAGTTCGCGGCCCTGATCCTGTAGCTGGTTAGCAAATTCTACGATCAGAATACCATGTTTGGTGACCAGTCCAACCAGCGTAATCAGGCCTATCTGGCTGTATACGCTAAAGGAACCACCGCTGTACTTCAAGGCAAGCAGGGCGCCGAAAATGGCCGGCGGTACCGACAACATAATGATCAACGGATTCTTAAAGCTTTCGAACTGTGCCGCCAGTACCAGGAATACAAAGACAATGGCTAAAGCGAACGTCAGCATCAGTGTATTACTAGATTGCTTGAACTCACGTGAAGGGCCTGTGAAGTCAAATGTTGCGTCCGGGGCGATCTCTTTCAGGCTCTGTTCCAGATAATCGAGCGCTTCACCCTGAGAGTAACCCGGTGCCAGCAAGGTCTGGAATTTGACCGCTTTCACTTTGTCAAAGTGGTTCAGCTCGCGTGGAGCAACGGACTCCTTAACTTCCACCAGATTGGACAGCTGTACCATGTCACCTTCCGGTGTGCGCACGTAAAGCTCGGTCAGGTCACTCGGATCGCGGCGTGCGCTGTCGGCCACTTTCACAATGACTTCATACTGCTCACCGTTGCGTTTAAAGCGGGTCACATCACGACCAGCCATATAGCTTTCCAGTGTGCGGCCCACGGTAGCGACATCGATACCGATCTCTGACAGCTTGTCGCGCTTCACGTCCATCTGAAGTTCAGGTTTGTTCAGTTTGAGATCGCTGTCGGGCTGCATCAGGCCTTTGTTGGCCATGATCTTGCCCATCATTTGGTCGGCAATGCCTTTCAGGTCGTCATAGCTGCCGTTGTACTTCACAACGAACTCGATCGGACGGGAGATAAAGCTCTGGCCCAGTGACGGCAGATCCAGTGCAAAACTCATGATGCCGGTAATACCGCCGTAGAGCTGCGGAGTCAGCTGCTGAGAGATCTCCTGCTGTTTGCGCTCACGGTCTTCCCAGCGGTCCAGACCCACAAAGGTCATGGCGTTAGTTTCAGCCGGGAAACCCACGATAGAGAAGTAACGGTCAGATTCAGGAACCTGGCTGACCACGCCCTCGATCTGGCGGGAGTAACGGTCAATATAGTTGACCGATGCGCCATCGGGCGCCATCGCAAACACCAGAATGTCACCACGGTCTTCGTACGGAGCCAACTCTTGCGGAAGCTGGGTGTAATAGAACGCGGCACCGCCAAAACTCGCAGCCATGATCAATACAGCCAGCAAGCGGGAGCGCAGGAGCTTGTCCAGCAGGCGACGGTAACCGTTGGTCAGACCAACCAGTATACCTTCGATCAGGTTAAACAGGGCGCTGTGGCGTTTCTCATGCTTAAGCATGCGTGACGCCATCATGGGAGACAGGCTCAGCGCAACAAAGGTCGAGACGACAACGGCCCCTGCCAATGTGAGAGCGAACTCGGTAAAGAGCTTGCCGGTGCGTCCTTCGGAGAACACGACCGGAACAAATACGGCGACCAGCACGGCAGTCGTTGCCAGCACCGCAAATCCGATCTCCTTCGCGCCTTTAAAGGCTGCCTGAACGGGGCTTAAACCCTCTTCAACGTGGCGGTAGATGTTCTCCAACATGACGATGGCATCATCGACCACCAGGCCAATCGCGAGTACGAGCGCCAGCAGTGTCAGTGTATTGATGCTGAAGTTCATCAGGTACATCATCGCAAAGCCACCGATCAGCGACAGTGGAATCGTCACCACCGGAATTAGCGTTGCGCGTACGTTTCGCAGGAAGAAGAACAGCACCAAAATAACCAGTACACCGGCCTGTGCGAGTGTTTGGTAGACGGATTTGATCGATTCATCGATGAAGATAGACGAGTCGTACGCGACCTCTACTGCCATGCCTTCAGGCAAGTTACCGCGGATGTTCTCCAGCTTGGCGCGAATGTCGCGGGACACGTCCAGCGGGTTCGCCGTGGATTGTTTTACAACGCCCAGTGCGACAGCGCTTTCACCTTTGTAGCGGGAGATCTGACGGTCATTTTCCGGTGCGATCTCAACCCGTGCGACATCCTTGATGCGAACCGGATAGCCTTTATCGTTGCGGATGATGATGTTCTTAAATTCATCCACGTCGTTAAGGTCGGTTTTGGTCAGCAGCGTGAACTCGCGTTCGCGACTTTCGATGCGGCCTGCGGGTACTTCGATGTTCTGACCTTCCAGTGCGGCTTCCACATCCTGTGGCATCACGCGGTAGGCGGCCATCCGTGCCGGATCCAGCCAGATGCGCATGGAGTATTTGCGTTCGCCAAAGATCAGGACATTGGCCACGCCGCCTACGGTTTGCAGCTGATCCTTCACCCGATTGTCCGCAACCTCTGTCATCTCCATCGCGCCATGACGGTCGGAGGAGAAGGCCAGCCAGATAATCGGCTGTGCGTCCGCTTCGGTTTTTGTCACGACCGGCGGGTCAACATTGTCCGGCAATTGACCGGTAATACGGCTGACACGGTCACGTACATCGGCAGCGGCGTCATCCGGATCACGGGTGATTTTGAACGTGACGGAGATCTGGGATTTTTCGGTTCGACTGATGGAGTTCATAAAGTCGATACCTTCGATCCCGGACAGAGAATCCTCGATGATCTGGGTAATCTGGTTTTCAATGATCGACGCACTTGCACCGG
>NZ_JBFGYC010000261.1:0-5443 GCF_041587635.1 Pontibacterium sp.
CTAGAATTCGCTGCTTGAGTTCACGATCAAACCCATTCATGACGGAAAGTACAACGATGAGAGCGGCCACACCAAGCATTAAGCCAAGCATTGAAGCCAGAGAGATGAAAGAGATGAAATGGTTGCTTCGCTTGGCAGCGGTATAGCGCAAACCAACGTATAACGACAGAGGCTTAAACATGGCCGGATTAAAGCATAGAAAGGACATTTTCTCTAACAAATTCAGTGAAATATTGGTTATACTCGATCCAAGAATTACATCAGACCAGTGCTTTGATTAGGGCTATTTGGATGCAAGAACAGGAACGCCGTAAGTTTTTCCGTATTGATCATCAGGTATCGATTGAGCTAAAACCCATCAGCGCAGAGGAGATTGCCAAAAACCCTACGCCGGTTCAGTTTGAAGTCTCACCCTACTTCCTCCTCTTAAGCCAGTTGCAGGATCTCGATACTGAAGGTGATCACTTACTCCGAAAAATCGCGGAGAAAGATGCCAACACCGCCGCATTCTTACAGCTCATGCACCGCAAAATCGACACGATTGCCAAAGCAGTCGCTGTAAATGGCATCGAGCTGGAGCAGATTCTCTCTCAGGAGATCAACCTGTCTGAAGGCGGCATGATGTTCGAATATCCTGAAACATTCGATATGGACCAACATCTCGCAATCAAGCTGATATTTCCTGAAACCTGCATCGGCCTTCTACTGTACGCTAAGGTCTGTCGCTTGATCCCAATGTCAAACGGCCACTACAAAGTCGGCATCGAGTTTATTCGCATGCCTGAAAGCTGCCGCGTACTACTGGCTCGCCAGGTAATGCTTCTGCAAAGCCACCAGCGCCGCCTAGAACGCCAGAACAGCGAACAAAGTTCCGACTGATGAATACTCTGGAGCTTTCGATCATTGAAAGCTTTGAATTGATGCACAAACATCTGCAGCGGTTTGCAACACAACTGCTGCAGGAAAAACCCCGCTGCTGGTTACCCTGCTCCACTACACCCCATCAAGATCTGGCTACTCTCTACACTGATATTTGGTATCAAGACGGTCATGATGGCCGCGAAACCCGAAGTCAGTGGGGACTCGTTGGCTGCAGCGATGAACTGCTCTCGCTAGCACTTCAGACTAACCAGCAAAAAATCAGTTTTAAATCCGCTATTCAGAGATACAAAACACAGGCTGGCGAGCTGCCCGGCGAACTCCTGCAAAAACGCTCACGTATACTGGCAGAGAAACTGAACCGCACAGGCTTAGCAAGGCTGCATTTAAAGCAGTGCTACCGCCTACTCCCAATACTGGAAGGTACACCTTCACAGGTCGGCTTTAGCTGGTACACAAGTGGCCGCAGCATCAAAAAGCTAACCATTACACAAGCCGAAGCGATGCTACTTAAACTGGATATAAGTCAGCCTCATGTGCAGATTCAACTGCAATCCTTGGGCAACTTAAAACCCGGCGAACTGCTGGCCCAACTGCAACCGCAGGTTCCTGTCATGAGAGCCAACGCGGTGTGGAAACGAAAAGCCCACACTGTACGCAAAGCGCGAAACTGCCCGCTGCCCATTCTATTCCCACTTTCCGCCAATCAGCCATTTCCAGAGCACAACGAACCTGATATAAACCCACCTGAAAAGCGGCAACGTATGGAACGCCGGGATCTGCAGATCAATCCCGACCCGTTTTTACCTAGCCTCCGGATTCACCGCTATAACTAAACACCAGGTACTTCATTATGACCAAACAGAATCTCCTCCATCATATTGCCACGGCAATTGGCTTCTTGGGCTTGATGGCATGGTACCTGGGCGCACGCGAGCTGGGTGTATTTGACTGGGCCGTTGAACTCGCGCCTGAGGAACATGCTGGCGCAGGACTGATGGTTGGCATTATGGTCGCAATGACGCCCGGCTTTTTCCTGTGGAAACTCTGGGTGCGCTGGAGCGAAAAGAAACTAGGCATTACCGGAAAATATTACGAAGACGGCTTCTACAAAGACCCACCGAAAAAGAAATAACCTCCTGAAACTAAAAAACCGGCACTAGGCCGGTTTTTTATACAAAGCTCAATCAGAGATTGGCAATACGGTTTAAACCGGCAATAGCAGCCACACGATACGCTTCAGCCATCGTCGGATAGTTGAACGTTGTGTTCACAAAATACTTAATCGTATTCGCTTCACCTTCCTGCGCCATAATCGCCTGCCCGATATGCACGATCTCAGATGCCTGATCGCCAAAGCAATGAATGCCCAGGATTTGCAGGGTTTCGCGATGGAACAGGATCTTTAACATACCCACCGGCTGACCGGAGATCTGAGCACGTGCAGTATCTTTAAAGAAAGCCTGACCTGCTTCGTACGGTACACACTCCGCAGTCAGTTCTTCTTCAGTTTTACCGATAGAGCTAATTTCTGGAATTGTATAAATACCGGTAGGTACTTCGTTGATATAACGGAAGTCATCACCACTCAACATATCAGCGGCCGCTGCACGACCCTGGTCCAGAGCAGCCGAAGCCAGGCTTGGCCAACCAATAACGTCACCCACAGCATAAATACCGTCCGTTGACGTACGGTAGTGCTCGTCAATCTCTAACTGACCGCGGCCGTTTGCTTCCAGCCCGATCGTCTCAAGCCCCAAATTGTCGGTATTACCCGTACGACCGTTACACCACAGGAAAGCATCCGCACGAATCTTCTTACCGGATTTCAGCGTCAGCACTACACCGTTGCTGTCACCTTCTACCGATTCATACTCTTCGTTGTGACGAATCTTCACTGCGTTGTTACGCAGGTGGTAACTCAAGGCGTCGGAAATCTCACCATCAAGGAAGGACAACAGGCGATCGCGATTATCAATCAGATCAACCTTCACACCCAAACCGCTGAAAATGGACGCATACTCACAGCCAATAACACCCGCCCCGTAAATAATCATGGTGCGCGGCGTATGACTCAGCTTCAAGATTGTGTCGGAGCTATAGATACGTGGATGCTTGAAGTCTATATCGCTCGGGCAATACGGACGAGAACCACTTGCAATGATGATATTCTTGGCACGCAGCGTCTCTGTGCCTTTTGAAGTACCACTCACCTGAATCGTGTTCTTGTCCTGAAAGCATGCACGACCAAAAAAGACATCGATACGGTTGCGGGCATAGAAGTTCGTACGCAACACAACCTGATTAGAGATAACTTTCTCGGCGCGTTTCAGTACTTTTGGGAAAGAGAACCAGCGCGGCTCCCCAATCTCTCGGAACATTGGGTTGGTGTTAAACTCGATGATCTGTTTAACGGAGTGACGCAACGCCTTTGAGGGGATAGTACCTTTGTGTGTGCAGTTACCACCCACCAGATCCTGTTCCTCTACTACAGCTACCCGGCGACCATGTTTAGCAGCATTCATCGCCGCCCCTTCGCCAGCCGGACCGGAACCGATCACAATGACATCGTAGTCATAAACAGCCATCACTTTCCCCTTAGATAATCGTTATTATCCTGTTGTTTTAATTAGCACGTCAGTCTATGCCGCACTGCATCAAGCTTAACTCTCAGCAATACAACCAAAACATTAGCCTTTAGATTTATCCCTAAAACCATACCCGCCAACGGCATAAACCGGCTCACTTTTATGGCTTTAGACGTTTATTGTGTGTCGCTTTTTTCTCCACCAGATAAGCCGCTCAATCGGCAAGCTGATAGATCACTGTCTTTATCCAACTCCTTAGGAGCTAAATACAAATCTTACTTAGCCAGATATTTCTTAAACCCTGGCGTTATAACTTCTTCAAATCCATCACCGCTTTTACGGATAAACAATGCATTAATTCGATGCTGCATCGCATATTCGTAGCCACGCTCTGTCCCCATCACCATAAATGCCGTCGCTAACGCATCAGCTTCCGCACATGTAGAGGCCAGCACAGTCACTGAAGCCAAACTATGATTAATCGGCGCGCCCGTTGCGGGATCAATAGTATGAGAGAACCGCACGCCGTTTTCTTCGAAATAGTTACGATAATCACCAGACGTAGCAATCGCTATATCCTGAACATTGATAATACGTTGCACACTTCGAGTGGACGCATCAGGCGTTTCTATCGCTATACGCCAGTCCTTCCCTCCGGGCTTTAAGCCCTTTGCGCGCAACTCCCCTCCAACCTCGACCAAATACCGCGTAATGCCTTGCTCTTCTAGCAACGATGCGACCCGGTCAACTGCGTAACCTTTAGCAACAGCAGAGAGGTCTATATAGAGATCAGCGACCGCTTTTTTCACCTGTTGCTGCCCAGGATTCAAACCAACTTTCTGATAACCAACACGCGCTCTTTGCGTTTCTATCTGGGACTCAGATGGTGCTTTAACTACCCGCCCATCGGGGCCAAACCCCCAAAGATTAACCAGTGGACCCACGGTAACATCAAACGCACCGCCCGTCTGTTCACTAATCGCTGTCGACAGCCGCAGAACATCATAAAGAGCCGCAGACAAGGGCATCCAGTCGGTACTTGCAGATTGGTTTAGTTGTGATAATTCAGAGGTTTTAATATAGGTGGACATGCTTTGATTGATGTCCTTGAGCACAGCCTCGACCGAAGCATGTACCTTTTGCGTACCCTCATCCCTGGATACCCATTTGACTGAGTAGCTCGTACCCATCGTCAGGCCATGAATAGAGCGGACCTCATCCTTGGCTTGCTGACAACCCGTAATTACAAAAATGGCCAGCAGCATAGCTGCCGGCCATTTTACGAGTTTCAACTGTTTAAACAGCTTACTCATCCGTGGTTAGCCACCAAAGTCATCCAGGAAGATGTTTTCGCGCTCGACACCCAGATCCAACAGCATCTGAATAACAGCGGAGTTCATCATTGGCGGTCCACACATATAGTACTCACAATCTTCCGGAGCGTCGTGATCCTTCAGATAGTTTTCGTACAGTACGTTGTGGATGAAGCCCGTCATTCCGTCCCAGTTATCTTCTGGAAGTGGATCAGACAGTGCCAGATGCCAGTCGAAGTTTTCATTCTCTGCTGCAAGCATGTCGTATTCGTCGTTGTAGAACGACTCACGCATGGAGCGCGCACCATACCAGAACGAAATCTTACGCGTAGCGTTCAGACGTTTCAGCTGGTCAAAGATATGAGAACGCATTGGCGCCATACCCGCACCACCACCGATGAAGACCATTTCAGATTCGTTTTCCGAGGCGAAGAACTCACCAAACGGACCGTAAACATCAATGGTATCACCCGGATTCAGGCTAAACACATAAGAAGACATCTGACCCGGCGGGAAGTCGGTTCCCGGCGGTGGAGATGCAACACGGATGTTGAACTTAACAACACCACGCTCTTCAGGGTAGTTCGCCATAGAGTAAGCACGGATAGTCGGCTCAGTTACAGTGGACACATACTGCCACATGTTGAACTGATCCCAATCACC
>NZ_JBFGYC010000262.1:0-5441 GCF_041587635.1 Pontibacterium sp.
GCTTGAGACACACATCGAGGGTCTCCACCGCCTTGACCGCCGCGTCAAACTTGCCGGTGTGGTCGACCATATCGCCGTTGGCAAAGTTGCAGACGATCAGGTCAAACTTACCACTTTTAATCGCTTCAACCAGCTTTGCGGTCACTTCCGGCGCGCTCATTTCAGGCTGCAGGTCGTAGGTTGCCACGTCTGGGGATGGCACCAAAATACGCTCTTCACCGGGGTATACCGCTTCCTGACCGCCATTAAAGAAGAATGTCACATGGGCATATTTTTCCGTTTCCGCTATACGCAGCTGGGTTTTACCCAAACCGGAGAGATACTCGCCCAGATCGTTGGTGATCGTCAGCGGAGGATATGCACACGCAGCGTCGATGCTTGCTGCGTATTCGGTCATCATCACATAACTGGATAGCGTTGGAGTAACGCTACGTTCAAAGCCTTCAAATTCAGTGCCTTCAACAAAACAACGGGTGATTTCACGAGCACGGTCCGGGCGGAAATTGGCACAGATCAGCGCATCACCGTCTTCCACCTTCGCCAACGCTGCGCCAGACGCATCACTAATCACCGTGGCCTGTACAAATTCGTCATTTTCATCACGGGCATACGCTGCCGCCAGTGCGGCCTGTCCAGACTCTGCAGTCTGTGCTGCAGTGCCCAGTGTCATGGCATCGTACGCCTGTTGCACACGATCCCAGCGGTTGTCGCGATCCATGGCAAAATAACGTCCAACAACCGTTGCGATGCCGCCAAAGCCTAACTCATCGAATTTCGCCTGCATTTTTAGCAGCGATGGCTCGGCCGAACGTGGCGGCATATCGCGCCCGTCCAGAATGGCATGCAGATAGATCGCTTTTGCACCACGTTTTGCTGCCATATCGATCAGCGCAATAATGTGGTCTTCATGGCTGTGTACACCACCCGGAGACAGCAAACCCAATAGATGCACCGCTTTACCGGCCGCAATGGCTTTATCCATTCCCTCGACGAGTACTGCGTTGTCGAAAAAATCACCATCGGCAATCGCCTTAGAGATACGGGTAAAGTTCTGATACACCGTACGGCCCGCACCGATGTTCATGTGCCCCACTTCGGAGTTGCCCATCTGGCCTTCAGGCAAACCCACGGCCAGACCGGAAGTCGCAATACGGGAAACCGGATTGTTCGCCAGTAGCGAATCCCATACCGGGGTATTAGCCGCTTCAATCGCTGAAGACTCGGACGCTTCGATACCGAAACCATCCAGAATAATAAGAGCTTTAGGTGCGCGCGCGTTGGTCATAGTGGGCCTGTCTTTCCGCCATAAAATATAGAGTTCCGATTGCCCGCTATTCTACGCATATCAGCCTCTGAACGCGAATCACTCCCCCCTTCATTCAGACCGATCCCTTTATAGACATAAGCGACAGAAAAAAACGGACAAATGCAGAGAATTTCGCTCTCCGCCTTATACCCGCACTGATCGCGTTGTATACTTACCGGCTTTGATTTAACGCCAGACCTAAGCGGTCATCCGAGTCGGGAAAAACAATGGAACAAGTGATCGAGTTTATTGGTAACCATGTCCTTCTGGTTTCAGCCTGGTTGCTGACACTGGTTATGTTGCTGTGGAACGAAAACCGCAAAGCGGGCAAGGCGGTCACACCGGCCATTGCGACCCAGCTGATCAACAAAGAAAGCGCTCTGATTTTGGATATCCGTCCGAAGAAAGAGTGGGACACCGGCCATATTACTGGCGCTCGCCACCTGCCTATCGTCGAACTCGATCGTCGTATGGACGAACTGAACAAGTTCAAAGAGAAGCCGATCATAGTTGTCTGCAACTTGGGCCAGACAGCAGGCAGTGCGTCTAAGAAACTGCAGGCCGGCGGCTTCACCAACGTTGTACGCCTGTCCGGCGGTATGACAGAGTGGAAAGCACAGTCCCTGCCGGTGGTTAAGTAAGTCATGAAAGACACGCTGATCTACACCACCGCAATCTGCCCATTTTGCGTCCGTGCAAAAATGCTGTTGGATCATAAGGGCGTGGAATATACCGAAATTGATATTCACCGGCAGCAAGGTGCTCGTCAGGAGATGATGCAACGCGCGAACCGTCACACTGTACCGCAGATTTTTGTTGGCGATACACACGTAGGCGGCTGCGACGATCTCTTTGCACTTGAGCATCAGGGCAAACTTGATGCCCTGCTGGCCGAATAAAAGCTAATTCAAAAATTTAAGGATATTACGATGGCTGAGAACGAACAGAACCAGGCGGCTGAAGCACAGGGCCCACAGTTTGCAGTACAGCGCGTTTACCTGAAAGACGCATCTCTGGAGTCTCCAAACGCACCAGAAATCTTCACTAAAGCGTGGCAGCCAGAGATCAACCTGGACATGAACTCCCGTACACAGCAGCTCGGCGAAGGCGCGTACGAAGTTGTCCTGACGCTGACCGTGACTGTTAAAAACGAAGGCGAAACTGCATTCCTGACTGAAATCCAGCAGGCAGGTATCTTCTCCATCGCTGGCCTGGAAGAAGCTGAACTGCACCACACATTGGGTGCATTCTGCCCGAACATCCTGTTCCCGTACGCACGCGAAGCGATCGACAACATGGTCACCAAAGCAAGCTTCCCACCACTGATGCTGGCTCCGGTTAACTTCGATGCACTGTACGCACAGCAGCTGGCTCAGCAGCAGTCGCAGACAGAAGGCGCAAGCCACTGATCAGCATGACCGATCACGCATAAAAAAGCCGGAGCATCTGCTCCGGCTTTTTTATATCTGAATTTAAATAATCACTTGCCTGAGTGAACTGAAATGGCACCTTTCTCATCCGTGCCATCCGCCACCTGACTTTCCGGCTGAGCTTTGACCCGCACCCAGCGCACCAGGTCCACCCACATGCGACTAATATCACCAGCCGAAGGCATAATGCCCGCATAGGGCAACTCGATTGTCATGACCGGTACATTTTTAACGTACCAGCCATAGTTGCCTAAAGATCCCGGATAGGTCCCCAGGTGACGCAAATAAAGCGGCCCCAATTTCTCTGGTGGTTGTTTATCACCATCAAAATCCAGAATACCGTGAGGCGCATGCACCGATACAATCACACTAGGTTTGTACTCTTCGATCAGTGTATGAATCATCTTGCTTTCTGGTTCACTGAGCGGCTTCTCGCCCGGGTAATAGCGCTTACGCTTGCTTGCTTGCTTCCAATACTCAAGCGGTGTCAGCTTAGCCTCAGCCGGTATGAAATTGCGGTTGAGATCGACCTTGTTAGCATTCACACGGGTCGCCGGGCGACGCAGTAAACCATCAGGATTGGCCAGCGGCAGGAAATGCCAGTCGAACGAACCACTGTGATGCTGATTCAGTTTATTCAGCCACTTGAAGGTCACACTGACACTGGATAACTCATCACCGTGGATACCACCAATAAACAAGATCCGCACCGGATTCTTCACACCCGGTTTGGCCGCATAGTGCGCTTCCAGAATAGGCTGGTTACTGGCTGAATAAAATCGCGGCTGGTAGAACTGGATATTAGAGCACTCTTTATAAGAAACACTCGCCAGCCGGCCACTGATTTTTTTACACATCTGTGCTACTTCATCGGACCTATCAGCTTGGGTCTTGGCCTGCACCTGAGTTCCGATCAGCAACAACGCGAGAAGGGAAACAATCACCCGCATCTTATTACCTGTTATTAAGTCAATCAAAACGCACTGACGACGCAGCCTCAGCTGCGCTCGCCACGCGCCATTCGCAATAACGTCTCTGCCGCCCCGGTCGTCAGCACCGATTCAATTTCCGCTGCTTGCATGGGTACAATACTGAGCATTGCGTTTGCGGGCACTTGCCTGAAATCAGCCAACTGCTGCAACGTATCCACCAGCACAACACAGGGCAACACCTGCTGCTGAAGTGCCAATATATTGATACGCTGAGTCTCACCAGCCTGAAAGAGAATCCGTCCGCCGAGGTAGTCAACTGCTGCAAGGCAGCTTGGCGACGACATTAAAGGGTCAAACTGGGTGAGGATTATAGCATCCTGCTTCATGATTTTAGGTTCATTCTATTCATGTTAAGCGTTAGTATCGCAGTCCATGCTTCATCATGACAAGGGCTCCGTGTCTCCTATGCAACCGTGGCAAAACGAATCGATCATTCATTTATCCCAGATCATTATTCAGAGCTTTCGTGAACGTCTGGGTCATTCGCTGAGCAACCTGCCTGATACGTCCACTGGGCAGCAATTGGCTCAGGCTCTGTATGAAGCCCCTTTTGTGATACTGGCCCATGATGGCGCGACCGATCCTTGCTTTACCTACGCGAACCTGACAGCACAGCAGTTGTGGGAGTTGGAGTGGGATGAGTTTATCGGCATGCCATCACGCTATTCGGCCGAACCGGACCTGAGAGAAGTACGTGCAGCGATGCTGGAACGGGTACAGAGGGACGGCTACATCGATGACTATCGTGGCATCCGTATCAGCAAAACAGGACAGCGTTTTGAACTGGGAAAAACGGTTGTCTGGAATTTACAGGATACTGAAGGAGTTGCCTGCGGTCAGGCCGCTACCTTCAGTGAATGGACCAAGCTGTAAGCAATTTCAGAGATGTTGATTTACTGACCGCCACTGAAGCCTAACTGCCGCCATGCTTCGTACACCACGACAGCACAGGCATTCGATAAGTTAAGGCTGCGGCTTTCCTCCTTCATCGGCAAGCGCAGCAGCGTTTCCTGTGGCAGAGATTCCCGCACTTCAGGTGGCAAACCTCGCGTCTCCGGACCAAACAACAGCACATCACCCGGCAGGAACTGAGCGTCACAGTAGTTACCTGTGCCTTTGGTTGTCAGCGCCCAAACATTCTGCGGCTGAATCGCCTCCAGCGCGGCATCCAGATCTTTATGCACCTGCACGGCGGCAAATTCATGGTAATCCAGCCCCGCACGGCGCAGCTTTTTGTCATCAAAGTCAAAACCCAGCGGCTCTACGAGATGAAGCTGAAACCCGGTATTCGCGCACAAGCGAATGATATTGCCGGTATTCGGCGGAATTTCAGGCTCGAAGAGAACAACATGCAACATAAACACACCCGCAGCAGCAATAGGCAAAATAAGATAAAACGTGGCGGGAGTGTAAGACAGGGACTGCTGCGGTTCAACAGCCCCTTAAAACAGAACAATCAGGAGATTACTCTGGATCTGCGCTACCGGTCTCGACATCCATATCCAACTCTTTGATCTTACGGGTCAAAGTGTTACGCCCCCAACCCAGCAGATTAGCCGCATCGCGACGACGCCCCGCCGTATGCTTAAGCGCGGTTTCGATCATGATCCGCTCAAAGGTCGGCACCGCTTCATCCAGCAAGCTACTCTGCCCCAATGACAACTGCTGATCTGCCCAGTTACGCAATGCTCCCTGCCAGTTGTTACTGGTGAC
>NZ_JBFGYC010000263.1:0-5440 GCF_041587635.1 Pontibacterium sp.
AAGCTGCGCGTGAACAATCAGAGCAGCTCCTGGCTGAAATTGACGGGCTGAGCGCATAAGCGCTTAGCCATTTAGGAAACATACCGGGACGTTGTTATGTTTGAAGTACTAAAACCTATTCCACAAGATCCGATTCTGGCGATGATGGCCAGCTATCGGGAAGACACCCACCCACAGAAGATCGATCTGGGCATTGGGGTCTATAAAAACGATCTGGGTGACACGCCGATCATGCAGGCGGTCCAGCAGGCGGAAGCGCGTCTGTTGCAGTCTGAAACCACTAAAAGCTATACCGCACCGGCGGGGTCGCCGCTATTTAATCTGCGTTCTGCACAGTTGGTGTTTGGCACGGAACATCCGGCACTGAATGATGGTCGTGTGATCTCGGCACAGACGCCGGGCGGTTGTGGCGCGTTGCGCATGGGGGCGGAGTTCCTGCGCGGTTGCAGCAGCGAAAGTCGTGTGTGGGTGAGCACACCCACATGGGCTAACCATATTCCGCTGTTGGGCGGTGCGGGCCTCGATATCGTTGAGTATCCGTATTACGACTACAGTAACAAGAGCATTCAGTTCGATGCGATGTTGCAGGCATTGGAAGGTGCTAAACAGGGCGATTTTGTGCTGATTCACGGTTGCTGTCATAACCCAAGTGGCGCGGATCTGAACCGCGAACAGTGGGATGCCGTGGCCGATCTGCTGGAACGCAAAGGCCTGATTCCATTTGTTGATATGGCCTATCAGGGACTGGGTTCCGGTCTGGATGACGATGCGTACGGCGTGCGCATGCTGGCGGCACGTATGCCAGAGATGCTGGTGGCCACCTCCTGCTCCAAAAACTTCGGCCTCTACCGTGAGCGTACCGGCACCTTGTTTATTGTCGGTGAAACACCGGAGCAGACCTCCAATGCGGGCAGTCAGCTGTTCAGCAAAATTCGTAGCCACTACTCCATGCCGCCATCTCACGGTGCAGCCATCGTGGAAACCATCCTCAGTGACGACGAATTGAGCACCCTCTGGCAGGACGAACTGTCGCTGATGCGTCACCGCATTCAGGGCCTGCGTCAGAGTCTGGTGACGAAGATTACCGCGTCTGATATCCAAGGTGACTTCAGCTTCATCGAGCAGCAGTTTGGCATGTTCTCCTTTTTGGGCATTACACCGCAGCAAGTCGAGCAGCTCCGTACCGAACACAGCATCTACATGATCAATTCCAGCCGTATGAACGTAGCCGGGCTGAACGATCAGTGTATGGACTACTTTGTGGCCGCGCTGGGCGAGGTGCTTAAAACCCCGTAAGCGCAGCTCCAAAAAGACAACACAATAAAAATAATACGAGTAACCCAACAATGAACACTGTTCTATTCGATCATCCTGAGTTTGATGGTCACGTAAACCTGTACGTGCATTTTGACGAAAATACCGGCCTGAAAGCGATCAGCGCCGTACATCGTGCCTGGAATGGCAAGCCGGCAGTGGGTGGCTGCCGCTTGCGCAACTATGCCAGCGCCGATGAAGCCTTTACCGATGTGTTGCGCTTGTCGCGGGGTATGACGTTCAAGTCAGTGATGTCTGGTCTGGATTACGGCGGTTCCAAGTCCGTTATGATCGCCAATCCGGACACCATGGATCGTCGTGCGACTTTTCTGGCAATGGGTGATTTCGTCGAAAGCATGGGTGGTAAAGTCAAAACCGGCGTGGATGTCGGCCTGACCGCAGATGATGTGGAAGTCATGGCCGAGCGTACCTCCCATCTGGGTGGCCGTGCAGCATTGGCACCGGATCTCGTGACCGCCTATGGCGTACTGACCTCTATCAGCGCGGCAGTCAAACACCGTCGCGGTAGCGATGACCTCACCGGACTGTCCGTTGCCGTGCAGGGCCTTGGCAAGGTCGGCTTTAAGCTGGTTGAGCTGCTGCAGGCGCGCGGCGCTACCGTCGTTGCCGCAGAAGTGAATTCTGACGCCGTCAACCGTGCCCGCGATACCTTCGGCATTGAGATCGTTGATCCATCTGAGATCCACGCGCAGGACGTTGATATCTATAGCCCCTGTGCGCTGGGCATGGTGGTCAATGACCAGAGTATCAAAGAAATTTCCGCAGGCATCGTCGCCGGTGCCGCAAATAATCAGCTTACCCGTCCGCAACACGGCGTGGAGCTTGCCAAGCAGGGCACGCTCTATGTACCGGACTACATCGTGAACTGTGGCGGATTACTGGCGGTGACCAGTGATCTGGAAGCCAGCGATGAATCCTGGGTGTGGAACAAGGTGGATGAGATAGCTGAAACCCTCGATGAAGTCTTTTCCCTTGCCGATCGGCTGGAGATCGCAACCAGTTATGCCGCAGACCAGATTGGTGCTGCGCGTATCGCTAACTTTGATGCCAGTCAGGTGTGACCACTGATCCTTTTTCCCTAAAAAATCAGGCCTCTCAGAGGCTGCACAACCGAAATAACAATAAATATTTGGAGTGCCATTATGAAACTACGTAACTTCCTGACCGCTGCTGTCGCGGCTGCAACCCTCTCTATGTCTGTACAGGCTGAGCCTGTGTACGTTGCAACCACCGCCATCGTTGAACACCCGGCATTGGATGCCGTGCGTGACGGTATCAAAGATGTGCTGGCAGAAAGCGGATATTCCGAACAGGACCTGAAGTTTACTTACGAAAGCGCACAGGGTAACCCGGCCATTGCGGCGCAGATTGCGCGTAAGCTGGTGGGTGATGCCCCGGATGTGATCGTGGCGATCTCTACACCGTCTGCTCAGAGTGCAGTGAGCGCCACTAAAGATATCCCTATCGTGTTCTCTGCGGTGACTGATCCACTGGGTGCCAAGCTGGTATCAAACTACGAAGCACCGGGCCGCAACGTCACCGGTCTGTCTGATATGTCGCCTGTCGCTCAGCACCTGATGCTGATTCAGGAATTCCTGCCGACAATGGAAAAGCTGGGTGTGCCTTACAACCCGGGTGAGCCAAACGCGGTTGCGATCGTTGAGATGCTGAAGATCGAAGCCCTGACACTGGGCATCGAGATTGTCGAAGCGCCTGCCCCTAAATCGTCTGATGTGATGATCGCGGCCCAGAAACTGATCGGTGATGTGGATGCGATCTACTGCCCGACGGACAACACGATCCTGACTGCGTTGGAATCTGTGGTGAAAGTAGGTATCGATGGTCGTTTGCCCGTGTTCTCTGCGGATACCGGTTCTGTTGAGCGTGGCGCAGTGGCGGCTTTGGGCTTCAACTACGGGGATATTGGTCGCCAGACCGGTGAGGTGGTTGTACGCATCCTGAAAGGTGAAGCGGCCGGTGAAATTCCAGTGCGCGTTGCTAATGGTTCTGAGCTGTACGTGAACCCGAAAATGGCGGCACGCATGGGTGTTGAGATCCCGGCATCTGTATTGGCGCGCGCAACTAAAGTTGTCGAGTAATCACCTGAGCTGAGGGAAACCCTATGTCTCTATTTTCGTTCCTTGGCACCCTGGAGATCGGATTTATTTTCGGTCTGGTGGCGATTGGTGTGTACCTGACATTCCGCGTACTGGATTTTCCAGATCTGACCGTGGATGGCAGCTTTACGATGGGGGCGGCGATTGCTGCTGCCCTGATTATCTCGGGTGTGAACCCGTACATTGCAACTGTCTGCGCCACCTTTGGTGGTGCGGCAGCGGGCATGGTGACAGCGTGGTTGAACCTGCGCTTTAACATCCTGCACCTTCTGGCCAGTATCCTAACGATGACTGCGCTGTACACCATCAATCTGCGCATCATGGGTAAACCCAACCTGGCGCTGATTATGGAGGATACGGTACTGACACCGTTTGAGGCACTGGGTATTCCCAATATGTACGTGAAGCTGATCTTCGTGGCCGTTGTGGTTGTGCTGGTGGGTCTGGCGATCTCCTATTTCATGAAAACGCAGTACGGTATGGCGATGCGCGCAACGGGTGCGAATCCGCGTATGGCGCAGGCGAACGGTATTGTCATTAAGGAGAAAATCTACGCGGGTCTGGCTCTGTCCAACGGACTTGTTGCAATGGCAGGGGCACTGTTTGCGCAGACCAACGGTTTTGCCGATTCCACTATGGGTATCGGCACCATCGTGGTGGGTCTGGCCGCGGTGATTGTGGGTGAAAGTTTGTTTGGCAGTCGCTCAATGCTGGTCATCATCTTCAGCTGCATCATCGGTTCGCTGCTTTACCGTCTGGCGGTGTCGGTTGCACTGAACGCTGACTTCCTGGGCTTTACCGCCTCTGACCTGAACCTGATTACTGCGGTGTTGGTAGGGCTGGCGCTGATCGTGCCGCATCTGCGACGCGAACAGAAAGCACGTAAAGCTGCAGCTGTAGGAGGCGAAGCATGATTCGTTGTGAAGATATCAAAGTCACCTTTAACGCGGGTCTGGCGACGGAAAAACGGGCATTGCGTGGTGTGGATCTGGAGATCCCACAGGGCGAATTTGTCACTGTCATCGGTTCCAACGGCGCAGGTAAGTCCACGTTGTTGAACACTATTGCAGGCGACATTCGCGCTTCGTCTGGCGGCTTGTTCTTTGACGAAACAAACGTCACGGCGGTGTCTGCTGCCGGTCGTACCCGCGATGTGGCCCGCGTATTTCAGGACCCGTTGGCGGGTACCTGCGGCAACATGACCGTTGAAGAGAACATGGCGCTGGCCTATGGCCGAGGTAAACGTGGCGGTCTGGCGCCAGCACTGAACGATGACCTGCGAGATCTGTTCCGCGAGCAGCTTAAACGTCTGAATCTGGGGTTGGAAAACCGCCTCGGCGCTGAGATGGGCTTGCTATCGGGTGGTCAGCGCCAGTCGGTTAGCTTGCTGATGTCGGCATTACAGCCAAGCAAAATCCTGTTGTTGGATGAGCACACGGCAGCGCTGGACCCGAAAACGGCCGCGTTGGTGATGGATATCACCGATCAGATCGTCGAGGAGAAAAAACTGACCGTGATGATGGTGACTCACTCCATGCGTCAGGCGCTGGATCACGGTACGCGAACGATCATGATGCACGAAGGCAAAGTGATGTTTGATCTGGCCGGTGAAGAGCGCGGTCAGTACGACGTGAAAGACCTGCTGAATCTGTTTGCCAAAGCCCGTGGTGATGGCGAAGAGCTGGACGATGACAAATTGTTGCTGGGTGCCTGAAGGGGCGTTTGTACTCTGCAATCTTGAAGACACATACAACAAGAAAAATAGGTAGTTAGAATGAAACTGAAGAAGTTAACCATTGCCGTAATGGCACTCAGTGCGCTGTCTAGTGCACAGGTTATTGCCGCTGACACTGACGACAAAATGCAGGTGAATCTGGGTTTGCGTACTTTCTACATGAACCGTGATTTCGATGCGGGTATCCCGGATACCATCGCAGCGGGTCAGGCGTTCCGTGCCGAATTCCTGTCGCCATTCTGGAACGACATGA
>NZ_JBFGYC010000264.1:0-5433 GCF_041587635.1 Pontibacterium sp.
AATGTTCATCAAGGCCAGAAGTGACAAAGACTTCGTTAAACAGGCCGGATATATGGCAGCAACCTGCCACGTCATCGAAGCATAGAGCCTTTGCAAATCGGGAGGAGACCATATATGGGACGAGCGCAGCGATTCCCAACATCTGTCTCTCATTTTAACGTCCCGCGTCACGCTCGTTTTGCCGCAGTACCCATCCGTTCCGCCAAATTGGTCCTAACCTTAATCATTGTCGTTAATACACTGATTAATCAGGTAAATATGGCAAATCGAAATTCAGCGTTATATTTAGAGTAGTCGGGCTTTTAGTCGAGGTATCGCTCAGGTACTTTAGCTAGCCTCGTTTTCATCCGGTCGATCAGGAGTACACCACATGTCAGAGTCGAATCAACACGCCGAACAGGTGACCGCAGTCATTCTGGCCGGTGGTATGGCGCGTCGTATGGGGGGTATGGATAAAGGCTGGGTGGAGCTGAGTGGTAAGCCACTGATCAGTCATGTATTAGAAACGATCAAGCCGCAGGTTGACCGTTGTTTGATTAATGCTAATCGCAGTATGGATGCCTACAGTGCATTAGGGATGCCTATTGTGAGCGATCTGGAAGGGGACTTTCAGGGCCCGCTGATGGGGATGGCGACGGGGATGTTTCACGCGCCCACAGATTGGGTGATGTTTGTACCTTGTGATACACCTTCGCTGCCGGACGATCTGGTAAGCCGTATGCTGAAGATGGCCAACGCTTCGGGTGCTGAAATTGCCGTGGCGAATGATGGCCAGCGGATGCAGTCGGTGGTTGCGTTGATACGCCGGGAGTTGTTGGAGAGTTTGCAGGCCGCACTCAAAGACGGCGAGCGTAAAGTTGATCGTTGGTATGGCCAGCATAAGGTGGTGGAGGTCGATTTTTCTGATAAGCCCGATGCGTTTGTAAATGTGAACAGCCGTGACGATCTGGCTGAGTTGCAGCAGATGCCAGCGCTGCTCGGATTTGTGGCATGGAGTGGCACGGGTAAAACCACCTTGTTGCGTAAATTGATTCCGTTGCTTAAAGAGCAGGGGGTACGTGTCGGTGTGATTAAGCATGCTCATCACAAGTTCGATATCGATCATCCCGGCAAGGATAGCTACGAGTTACGTAAAGCGGGTGCAGATCAGATGCTGATTAGCTCACACACCCGTTGGGCGTTAATGGTGGAGGAGGATCAGGGGGATTATCCTTCCTTTGCTCGCATGTTAAGTCGAATGGATCACTCAACCCTGGACTTGGTACTGGTCGAGGGTTTCAAGCGCGAAGCGATCCCTAAAATTGAACTGCATCGTACTGTGTTGGAGAAAGACCTCATCCATCCAACGGATGACAGTGTTATCGCAATTGCAGCGGATAGGCCGTTAGCCCTGCAGCGTGAGATGCCACAGCTGGATATCAATGATGAAACGGCGGTATTACAGTTTGTGTTGGATTATTTGGCGGAACAGCAACGCTAGGCATTTTCAGCAGTTGGTCTCTGAGCGCGAGCTATTCTAAGGCGTCGGTATCTCTGAGAGGAGAACCGGCGTTTTTCCGTTTTAGGGAACGTGATTCGGTCTTTTTTACTCCAATATAGAGTGGTTTGGATAATTGGCCCAACGCCGATTTGTCTGTTGGTCCTTAGTGGGGCTCCTTGTGCTTTTCTATAGTGCATGTCTGGGTCAGTTTTGTGGGCCTTTTTGTGCCGTTAGTGGTTCATGTTGGTGCAAGTCGTTGTAAGAAACTGTGGTTTTGGGGTTTTATCCTGATTTGGTTTCTTTAACAAAAATTTATCCTGAAATATAAGCTTAAAACGCAGCTATTTTTCTGGTTTGGGTATTGGGTATCAGTACAATATTCGGTTCGGGTTTTATTTGCCGCCCGAAGTGCTGCTAAAGAGGAATGTTGAATGTTCTACCGTGACACCTGGGTCGAAGTTGATCTGGATCGTATCGCCGAAAACGTAAGCAATATTAAGCGCCATGCGGGGTTTGAAAACCTCTATGCTGTGGTGAAAGCGAACGCGTATGGTCATGGTGACGTTGAAGTAGCACGCGCTGCACTGGATGCCGGTGCCAACATGCTGGCCGTCGCGTTTCTGGATGAGGCGTTGAATCTGCGTCGTAAAATTAAAGACGTTCCGGTATTGGTGATGGGGCCGATTCGTCCGACCGATATCGCGGTGGCGGCAGAGCAGAATATCGATATTACTGCCCACGATCTGAACTGGATCGAAGCGGCTGCCGGTTATCAGGGTGTACCCGCGAATGTGCACCTGAAAATTGACAGTGGAATGCACCGCATTGGTATTACCAACGCAGAAAGCTTTGCCAAAGCGTGCGACATGCTGGATGCAGAAACGAATCTTAATCTGATTGGTTTGTTTACGCACTTTGCGACCGCAGATGGTTGTGTCGATCTCTATCAGAAGCAGATCGATAAAGTGAAAGCGATTACTGAAGGTGCTGATCTGAGCCGCTTTAAGTACGTGCATCAGTCAAACAGCGCTGCGTTGCTGCGTCATCCGCAGCAGACGGCCGCGAATGGTGGCCGCCTCGGTATCTCCATGTACGGGCTGGCACCGAGCGATGAATTTGAACTGCCATGCGAACTGAAGCAGGCGTTTTCCCTGCACAGCCGTATTACTCAGGTTAAACGTCTGAAGGCGGGTGACAAAGTGGGATATGGCGCGACATTCGAAGCAGAAGAAGACATGTTGGTCGGTGTGATGCCAATCGGTTATGCCGATGGTTGGTTGCGCTACCACCAGAATCGTCCTGTTGAGATCAACGGGAAAGAATTTCAAATCGTTGGACGTGTATGCATGGATCAGACCATGATTCGCGTTGACGAGAGCGTGTGTGTCGGTGATCAGGTCAGCCTGATCAACGACAACATCACTGTTGATAATGCCGCTCAGGACCTGAGCACCATCAACTATGAGATCGTTTGCTCCATCTCTGACCGCGTACCACGGGTGTATAAGCGTGGTGGTGAGACCGTATCTGTACGCAACGATCGATTTAAATAAGGAGCCGTTAAAGATGGTCATGAATACTGAAATGTCTCCGGTAGAACTGCGTCGCGCAGTACGTTCCGGCGAATTTACAGGCAACACCTCTGGTGTGGCGCAGGGTTTCGTACAGTGCAATCTGGCGATTCTGCCGGCTGACTGGGCAAATGAATTCCTGCAGTTCTGTCAGCTGAACCAGAAACCGTGTCCGCTGGTGGGTATGTCCGCACAGCCGGGTGATACTGGGATTCTGGCGCTGGGCGAAGATCTGGATATCCGTACCGATGTACCGAAATACCGCATCTTCAAGGACGGTGAATTCGCACAGGAAGTCGATGATATTCGTGACTACTGGCGTGATGATCTGGTGACCTTTGCACTGGGTTGCTCGTTCTCTTTTGAAGAAGCGCTGATTGCTGATGGTCTGGATGTACGTAACGTGACCGAAGGCGTGAACGTTCCGATGTACCGCACCAATGTGGCCTGCAAACCAGCGGGTCGTTTCAGCGGTGATACGGTTGTCTCCATGCGTCCAATGAAACCGGTTGATGCGATCCGTGCGATCCAGATCTGCAGCCGTTTCCCATCTGTACACGGTGCGCCGATTCACTTTGGTGATCCTGCACAGATCGGCATCTCAGATATCAATACGCCGGATTACGGCGATGCCGTGACCATTAAAGACGGTGAAGTTCCTGTGTTCTGGGCGTGTGGTGTAACACCACAGGTCGCGCTGGAACAGGCTAAGCCACCGTTCTGTATCACTCACAGTCCGGGTCACATGCTGGTGACTGATCTGCCAAACAGCCGTCTGGCCGTGCTCTGAGTTCTGAATACGTATTAAGTGAGTAAGTGGTCTGGAACGCGCAACGTCCGGGCCGGTTACAGAGGATTATAAGAATGACAATAAAACTGAACTGCGATCTTGGTGAAAGCTTTGGTGCCTGGACAATGGGTCTGGACGCCGCTGTGATGCCCCACATTGATCAGGCAAATATTGCCTGTGGTTTCCATGCCGGTGATCCACTGGTAATGCAGCGCACACTGGCGCTGGCGAAAGAAAACAATGTCACCGTGGGTGCACATCCGGGCTATCAGGATCTGGTTGGTTTTGGTCGTCGTTCTATGAATTGTCAGCCTGCGGAAATCGTCGCGCTGATGCATTATCAGATCGCTGCGCTGGACGGCATGGCCCGTACGCAAGGTCTGGAACTGACCTACGTTAAGCCGCATGGCGCGCTGTATAACGACATGATGGCGCGTGACGATGTACGCGCGGCTGTGATGCAGTCTATCGCTGAATACCACCGCCCAATTGCGCTGATGTTGCAGGCGACACCGCAGGGTGACCAGCACCGTGCAGAAGCGAAAGAGGCGGGTATCGAAGTGTTGTTCGAAGCCTTTGCTGACCGTTGCTACGACGATGACGGAAAATTACTGGCTCGCAGTAAGCCGGGTGCCGTACATGACCGTGAAAAGATGCTGGCTCAGGTTGAGCAGCTGTGCAGTGAAGGCACGGTGACAACGGTTAGCGGTAACACCCTGAAAATTGATGCGGATACGTTGTGTGTACACGGTGACAACGAAGCCGGTGTGCGTGCGATCGAAGCGATTCGCGGAGTGATTGAAGCATGAGAATAGAGGTTGCAGGCGAAAATGCCCTGATCCTCTATCTGGGCGAACACGGTGAGCCGGGCGTGGCGAATCGGGTTGAACAGGCTTCCCGACTGCTGAAGCAGGAACTGGGTGAGAAGCTGATTGATCTGGTGCCTTCTTACGCCTCTGTATTGCTGATTTTCGATATGTTCCGTTGCGATCACCTGGACGTGCGTCGTGGTATCCGCAAGGTGATGGCCAATCTGTCCGACGAGTCATCCGAGCAGGGCCGTATTGTGACGCTGCCGGTGTATTACGGTACAGACTCCGGTGAAGATCTGGAGCAGTTGGCACGTAATGCGAAGCTGACCATCGACGAAGTAATCCAGATCCATCAGGCCGGTGAATACCGCGTGTATGCGATCGGTTTTGCACCAGGTTTTGCGTATCTGGGTGATGTGGATGAGCGCATTGCTGCGCCGCGTTTGTCGACGCCGCGCCAGCGTGTACCACGCGGTGCTGTGGCGATTGCTGATCGTCAGACCGCCATCTATCCGGCGGTTTCTCCGGGTGGTTGGAATTTGATTGGACGTTGCCCGCAGCGCATGTTCGATCCAGACGCACAGCCAACGATGCCGGTTGAAGTCGGTGATCGAGTGCGTTTCGAAGCGATTAGCCGCAACGACTTTTTTGAACTGGGAGGCAGCTTAGATGACGCATAACAATGCTCAAACTCAAGGCTTCCGAGTTCGTCAGCCGGGCCTGATGACACTGATTCAGGATGCCGGTCGTTTTGGTAAACACGGTATTGGTCTGACATGT
>NZ_JBFGYC010000265.1:0-5428 GCF_041587635.1 Pontibacterium sp.
CAATCCGCTTGGTGGCATAACGTTAGTACAACGTGCTTTAATATGCCAACACCTGTTTGATATCTGTCAAGAGAACGCCTTCTAGCCAGATTTAGGTTAGATGAACGATAGTTTAAGATGCCTTTAACAGGTATCTTGTTATTGCTTTATTTTCTGTATGGAGACTGAGTCTGTGACCTCGCAGATCTGGGCCGCACTTTCCGATTGGGAACTTGATGCGGAACTCAATAGTGATAAAACCCAACGGATTCAGGCCGCATTTGAGGCGTTGAGTCAGGATAATCTTATCTACCGTGGGGTGCAGAGTGAGCGTAACCTCTATCATTACACGCGATTCGTGGCGGGTAACCCGCATTCGCTCAAAAACCATGTGCGTCGTATCTATATGGCAACGGCACTTGGAAAGCGTGATGAATTGGCTGGCGCCTTGATGGATTTGCTGTGGATATTGGACAAGAAAGGCCCGACGCTGCGAAAGCGTATTTTTGAGCAGGTTTCTGCCATGCTGAGCCCACGCGCCAGAAAAGTGATTAGCCGCGCTATTGAGGCTGATGATCGTAGAATGTTGTTGGAACTGCCGGTCGATAGAGCGGTGGTGGTTAATGGACAGTTCTTACCCGTTATATAAAGATGGCGGGAGAGACTACGGACGGAATGTTCCATGAGCATATTAGGAACGGATAGTATCGAGAGAACGCAAGTTAAAAAGCTGGCTTTGTCTGGCTTTGATGGCCCTGCTATGGCGTCTCTTGAACTATTCCTCAGCAAGGAAAATGGTCTGCGTGTAGTCGGAGCGGATCAAGCTGATCTATTTATAGTGAATGGCGATCAGGGTGTTGATCCTGATGAGCTTAAAGCAACCTATACCGAAAAATATTCTAAACCAGGCATACTGATCAGTGTGCGAGACCTTTCCTGGCCTGGTTTTGTCCTTCTTAAGAAACCCTATAGCTCAGACGAGCTGCTTGATGCTATTCGTACGCAGTCTGTGTCGGGCAGTGGTAGTGCTGATGCGCATTTGCGGGCGGAAACGCGTGTGGCTGCGATCATGGGAATTGAAGAGCCGGCAGGTACTTCCCGTAACGAAGCTTATGACAGCTATATGTCGCGTGCAGGTGCAGGGCAGGAAGCGATTGACTCTTTGAATAGCGAAAAGTCTCTCAAGGCTCAGCAAAAGCTGCTCCTGAGAGAGAAATTGCGTCGGGGTAAAGAGGCCGCAAAAAGAGCAGCTGAACACGCTTCTCGGCGTCATCAGGAGTTGTCCGCATCTGCTGTGGCAGAAAAGTCTGAAGTGAAGCGTGTGCAGTCTGAGCGCTTGGTGGCTTCTGATGCGGAAGATGAAGTCAGGGAGCTGTTGAGGCAGGCGGAAGCGGCGCAGAAAGAGGCCAAAGCTAAAGCCATTAAAGAAGCTCAGCAAGCGAAGTCGCGGGTTGATGATGCACGCAAAGAGCTGGAGCGTCTAGAAGAGCAGAAGCGTGAAGCGGCCCGTCTTGAGGCGGCAAGAAAAGAAGCTGAGCGGAAGGAAGCAGAACGGAAGGAAGCTGCGCGAATTGCTGCCGAAGAAAAAGCTGCCGCTAAGCGTGCTGCTGAAAAGAAGGCGCTTGCGGAGAGGCGGTTGGCAGAAAAAAAAGCGCTGGAGCGCAAGGCAGCTGAGCAGCGCGTAATAGAGAAAAAAGCGGCTGCACATCGGGAAGCAGTGAAAAAGGCAAAAATTGAGGCCGAGGCTAAGGCCGTAGCCGAGAAGTTGGCAGCCGAGAAGCGGGTTGCTGATAAGAAGGCCGCTGAAAAGCTTGCCAAGGCTAAGGCGAAAGCCGCAGATGAAGCGCGTAAAGCCAAAGAGCTTTTGGCGAAGCAGCAGGCACCGCTGGTTGAGAAAGGTGCGTTCAAGCTGATTCCTGATGCAGCTGAGGTTGTATCTCGGAAAAAAACGGCTGCCCAGCCCGCTATTAAGTCTGTAAAAAAATCGACTGCAATAATTAATGACGATGAGATGGTGTATCGTTGTTGCGGTAATCTTGCGGATGTCGATGTAACGCGTCCGGATGAGCGCCGTCGTATCTATTTCAATACCGATGGTGCGCTATTGTATTGGCTTCCATTGGCGGTTAAAAAAGCGAAGTTAAGTAATACGCCGGTTGAGATTGCAGGTTTGCCGCGCTGTTTCGTTTATTTGCCGGAGGCAGATCGTTTCTTCGGTGATTTTGGTGAAGATCTGTTGTTGCAGTATGCATTGAGTCGCTTTGGCTTTGGTGAGCTGGATCTAAAAGAGCGTCTTGATCTGGCAGTATCAAAACCAGAATCTACTGGGGATAAAAAGACCCTTGAAGATCGTGATGCAATGATCTGGAAAATTGCTTTATGGACGGCTCGTGGTCGTCTGAATCAGCGTATGGATCCAGAGAAAGTGTATAAGTTGAAAGAGCGTCCGGATTTCTCTCGGATGATCGAAATTCCACATGCCCCTGAGATTACGGAGCTGTGGTTTGATCACCGTTTGTCGGCGCTTGATATAGTTCGAATTTTAAATGTACCTCAACGCTATGTGTTTGCTTATATGTCGGCTGCCGATGCGTTGGGATGGTTACAGGAATAGCGTTAGTTTTCGCGGAGTAATTGGTTAGTGTTGGACGAAAATTTCCGTAACGAATATTTGCAGATTACACCTGCTGGCGCTTATTACGCCACAGTGAGTTCTGAGCCTGATGATGCCAGGGCGCTGTTGTTGCAGCTGCTGAGTGCTGAGATTGCGTTGCCTTACAGCGAAGAGCTGATTGAGGAGTTGACCGATCTGGATCAGGAGCAGGCGTCAGATCTGTTTAACAAACTGCGTGAAAAAGGATTTGTTGAGCTCAACGAAAACCCTGTAGTGGTTGTCGATGAAGTCGTCGAAAAAATGCTCCCGGAATTGCTGCCGTTGTTGTCAAACACCGGCCGGGTGGCGTTGGCGGATGACCAGGGATTCTGTCTTGGGGCAAGTGGTTTTGATGATGCGCACGCTGAAGCGTTGTCAGCCCTTGCTGCGGATGTAATTTCCCTTCATGAACGTCATCTTCCTCTGCTTAATCGGGAGCTGTCCTTTAGTGGTGAATCCTGGGGTATGCTTGACCCGATTGGACAAAGTCAGGTTGGATTCTGGGTGGTGCATATGGGAAGTCAGAAGTTTATGCTCATCGTTGATGAGATGCCTAAGCTGAATCAGCAGGCCTTCGTTAATCTTCTCAGTGTGCTGGCTCGCCGCTATCTGGATTATTGATAACGATCAAAAAGTTATAACCCATAAAAAGATACTATAAGCCCTAGTAAAATAAAGGAGAACGTTTATGCGCTCGGAGATGCTGACCTCCATTTTGAGTGACCTGAACGGGACATCTGCAGAGATTGAAGCATCTGCAGTTATCTCAACCGATGGTTTGATGATTGCTGCTCTGCTGCCTTCAGGCATGGATGAGGATCGCGTAGGTGCAATGAGCGCTGCGATGCTTTCCCTTGGTGAGCGTACAGCGAATGAGCTGGCTCGCGGAGAGCTGGAGCAGGTGCTGGTTAAAGGTGATCAGGGCTACATTCTGATGACTCACGCAAATAATGATTCTGTGTTGACTGTTGTTGCTAAGCCAAATGCGCGTCTGGGTTTGATCTTCCTGGATGTTAAGCGTGCAGCGGAAGCGATTGGTAAAATCCTGTAACAGATTTCACGGAAAGAATCAGTAACAAGGCTTGTGTAATGTCAGATCAAGACACCGGTGAAAGCCGGGAAGTAACAATCAGTTATCACGATGGCACTTCGCGCGCTGCGACGGTGGTTGACCGTGAAGTGCCTTATCCTGATGGAAAGCTGATTGTTTCACGAACCGATCCAAATGGAATTATTACTCATGCGAATCAGGCGTTTATCGATATGTCTGGT
Source organism: Pontibacterium sp. (assembly GCF_041587635.1). Taxonomy (NCBI): domain Bacteria; kingdom Pseudomonadati; phylum Pseudomonadota; class Gammaproteobacteria; order Oceanospirillales; family Oceanospirillaceae; genus Pontibacterium; species Pontibacterium sp. Next base: position 3,905 of record NZ_JBFGYC010000265.1, read on the forward strand.
TATACCAGGGATGAGTTGATCGGTGTAAATCACTATATTTTGCGTCATCCTGATATGCCTGCTGTGGCATTTGCAGGGCTTTGGGAAACCATAGAGTCAGGCAAAAAGTGGCACGGCTATGTTAAGAATCTGCGAAAAGACGGTTCTTACTACTGGGTGAAGGCGACGGTTATTCCAAATATTCGTAACGGTAAATTGGTGGGTTATACCTCTGTGCGCCGTAAGCCTTCCCGAAGCAAAATCAAGGAGAGCGAAGAGCTCTACGCAACCCTGATGTAAAGGAGTACTGAAATGGCGTATAACCTGACTGTCAGTCCGGACTTCGCTCCGGACCATATCTCGGGTTGGTACTTTTTCAACACCTGGTTGCAGCGTCAACTGGAGGTTGGAGTCCATCTTGAGTTATATGATTGCTTCGAAAAGCAGCGCAGCGATATTCGTGACAACAAGGTTGATATGATTTATGCCAATCCTTACGATGCATCCATGCTAGTAAGGGAGTTGGGCTTCAAGGCGATTGCGCGACCTCAGGAGCGTCCTGATGAGACTGTTATTGCTGTAAGTGCTGAGTCATCAATCAATTCTGTTGAGGAGTTGCAGGCAGGTATCACTGTGGCAACGACCGATGATCCTGATGTTCATACCATGGGTATGATTATGTTGGAGCCGGCGGATCTTGATGGAAGTAATGTCAGTACCAAAGAGGTCGATACCTACGTTATCGTGGCTAAAAACCTGCTGAACGGAAATGCCGATGTGGGCTTCTTTCTGAAAGATGCTTACGATGAGCTGTCTGATTTGATTAAAGGCCAGATGAAGGTACTGGTAAGCAGTCAGATTAGTGTGGTGCATCACTCTCTGCTGGTTGGTCCGACTATGCAGGAATTTATACCTCGCCTTGAAGAGCGTTTATTCTCTATGCACGAGGATGAGAAAGGTAAGGGTGTTCTTCAGAGTATGAATCTGGAGGAGTGGGAGCCCATGACCGAAGAAGAAACGGAGTTTATGATCGATCTGATAGATACGCTTGTTATTGAGTAGTTCGTCTCCTCTTGTGCTTATAAAGCCTCGCTTATGCGAGGCTTTTTTGTTTGTAGAGTAAGCTTATAGTGATATCGGTCGTTTGGTTGTCTTTGGGTTGGTGGGTATAATTGTCGGCTTAGGTGCGGCCAATCCTGGGGCGGTGCGAGGCAAGTTTAGTCAGAGGTTTCTGAGTGGAAGTACTGGAAGAGATTAAGGGTTTTCTGGGGTGTGAAACGCCGGATCGCTGGATTGATGAAGCAGTAAAGCAGCAGGATATTTTGCTGATTGATCATGCGCATTGTGAAAAGAAAGCTGCGTCAACGGCGATGACATTAATGTTTCGCTATGTGGATCGGCCTGACTTGCTGAACAAGATGTCTCGTTTAGCGCGTGAAGAGTTGATTCACTTTGAGCAGGTATTGGAGCTGATGGATGCGCGTGATGTTGAGTATGGGCACCTATCGTCCGCGCGTTATGCCGGAGGGTTGCGTCAGCATGTGC
>NZ_JBFGYC010000266.1:0-5421 GCF_041587635.1 Pontibacterium sp.
TTCAGTTTTGACAAACATGGCACGATCCGTGATGCCAGTGATTACTTTCTTACAGCGCTTGGTTTTACCCGGGATGAGATTACCGGCATTGAATTGAAACGCCTAGTCCCTGAAAGCAACCTTAGTGCTGAAGTAGATCTTTTGATTACCAACCTCTGGAAACAAGGCATTATTTCAAATCATCCGCTACAGATTACCGACGGATCAGGCAACCAACGCGATATTCTGGTCGATGCCACCCTTTCCGCCAGTGGTTCCTATCCGGGTGCGTTGGCGGTGATGACCGATATCACCAGCCTCAAGCAGGCCCATCGCGAACTGGATCGGCAGGCCAATACCGATATGCTTTCGGGACTGCCTAACCGTAATCACTTCCAGCGCTATCTAGAACTGCTGGTTGAAACACGCAAGCAAAGCCAGGCCCCGTTTGCCCTCCTGTTTATCGACCTGGATCGCTTTAAATCAGTTAATGATACCTTTGGGCACCATGTGGGAGATGACTTGATCCGCGCCGCCGCTCTGAGGATCAGTGGCGTGTTGCGTAGCGGTGACAGGGTCGCCCGTCTCGGGGGGGATGAATTTGCAGTAGCGCTCGAGCGGATCAACAGCCCGAAAGATGCCGCTGAAACAGCACGTCGCATACTGAAAGAGCTGGAAGGCAGCTTCTATCTGACCGACTGTAATATCTATGCATCAGCCTCCATCGGGATCGCTTGCTATCCCCGTGATGCCGATACGCCAACCACGCTTTTGCAAAATGCCGATATCGCAATGTATCGAGCAAAAGAGGAAGGTCGTTCCCGTTATGCGCTGTACTCTCCAGAACACTGCACCCATACACGGGAGCTGGCCCGCATCGAAGAGCTATTGCGCCGCGCTATTGATGATGACCTGCTGGAACTGCACTACCAGCCCATTATTAACATCCCGGAAGGACGCATCGTTGGCGCGGAAGCTCTATTGCGTCTTAAGGATGGTAACGATCTGGTTTCTCCGTTCCATTTTATTCCACTGGCGGAAGAAACCGGCCTTATTGTGCCCATCGGTGCCTGGTGTATTGAAAAAGCCTGCGCCCAACTGGCGCACTGGCGTGCCACGCTGGATCCCGATTTTTACCTGTCAGTTAATGCTTCCACCCGCCAGTTCCAGTCCGATAAGTTAATGAATACGCTTGACCAATCGCTGGCGCACTACAAGCTGCCACCGAGCAGCTTAGTGATTGAGATTACTGAAAGTCTGCTGCTGCATGATAACCACAACAACCTGAAGGTAGTCTCCCAGATCGATAAACTGGGCTGCGGGATTGCCATTGATGACTTTGGCACTGGCTACTCTGCGCTGAGCTATCTGATGAAGTTCCCACTGGATGTGCTCAAAATTGATCGTTCATTTATCACTAACTGCGCCAATCACACGGACAGTAAGCACGCGAGCTTGGTGAAAGCGATCATCCAGATGAGTCACAGCATGAACTTGCGGGTCATTACCGAGGGTATAGAAACTCCTGAACAGATGTCATTTATTCTGGATCAGGGCGGCAGCTACGCACAGGGTTATTATTTTGCGAAGCCGAAGCCAGGTGAAGAGCTGGAACTGAACTGGGAATCTCTCTGTGAAGAGATCCGCATCAAGTGCGCACAATCAGAAAGATTCCAGCTCACGGAGAAAATGAGTTAAAGCCGAGTGAGATAAACACCACATTCCAGATGATGGGTATAAGGGAACTGATCGAAGATCGCAAATCGTTCGATCTTATGCGTCTGGGTGATGACCGCCAGATTCTCTTTTAAGGTTTCCGGATTGCAGGAGACATAGATGATGTTGTTGTATTCCTGCACCTGTTTCACCGTATCGTCATCGAGACCGGCCCGGGGCGGATCAACCAACACGGTGGTGAAGTCGCAGCTTTCCAGATCCAGGTCTTTGGTGCGACGCTTCTGCACCTGACCACTCAACACCTGTGAGAACTCTTCTGAACTGATGCGAACAACATCAACATTGTCGATCTTGTTCGCTTCGATATTGTACTGCGCTGCATAGACAGACGATTTAGAGATCTCTGTTGCCACCACACGGCGGAAGTTCTGCGCCAGTGGCAGGGTAAAGTTGCCGTTACCACAGTACAGCTCCACCATATCGCCACCGGCATTTTCGCTGGCAGACAACGCCCATTGGATCATGGAGCGGCACACTTCACCGTTTGGTTGACTGAAGGCGTTTTCGACCTGCTTGTAGATGTAGTCGCGGCCATTAATGTCCATCGTTTCGATAACGAAGTCACGATCCAGTACGACCTTTTTCTTGCGCGAACGACCGACAATGTCGATACCAAACTTGTCTTTCAGTTTGCGTGCTTCCTCTTCCCATGCCTCATCAATCGGGCGATGGTAGAGCAGGCTCACCAGCAGTTCACCACTCAGTGAACTCAGGAAATCGACCTGAAACAAACGACGACGCAACGCTTCAATGCCACGAATCTCATCCAGCAACTTGAACATCATGTCATGGATGGTTTCAGACACCATCGGGCAGCTGGTCAACTTGGTGTGCTGATGCTTGCTACCCGGCTCGAACATGATGTAGTCAAGATCATCACCATCATGCCAGGTACGGAATTCCGCACGCAGACGGTAATGCTCTTTTGGCGATTCAAAAAGCTCGATCTCCGGCAGCTCAAACGCCGAGAACTCGCTCTCGACCCAGGCTTTTTTCTCAGCCAGAAGTTCGTCGTACTTTTCCGGTTCCACCTTGGGAATCGCCATCGTTACCTCACCTGTTCGTACATTAGTGCTAAAGAGTTGTGTTCAAAGTCGCGCGATTCTATCAGCCACTGCGATGGACGAATAGCTACCCGATGTCCAAAAGCAGGGATATTTTACCGTAAGGTCACCCTTTCGGTTCATAAACCGTTGTAAACAGCGTAAAATTGCCCGCTTTCAAGTGAATCATAATATTCAGGTTTATAACGCCCACCATGACTGAACAGCGTAAGATTCTTGTTACCAGCGCTCTGCCTTATGCCAACGGCCCGATTCATCTGGGTCACCTGGTAGAGTATATCCAGACCGACATCTGGGTTCGTTTCCAGAAACAACGTGGCCACAACTGCACCTATGTGTGTGCAGATGATGCGCACGGTACCCCGATCATGCTGAAAGCAGATCAGATGGGTATCGAACCGAAAGAGCTGATCGATCAGGTAAGTGCTGAGCACCAGCGTGATTTCAGCGGTTTCATGGTGGGTTTTGATAACTACTACTCCACGCACTCTGAAGAGAACCAGCACTTCGCGTCGCTGATCTACACCAGCCTGCGTGACAAAGGCCACATCGCACAGAAAACCATCACTCAGGCGTACGACCCAGAGAAAGAGATGTTCCTGCCGGACCGTTTCGTTAAGGGTGACTGCCCTAAATGTGGCGCGGAAGATCAGTACGGCGACTCTTGCGAGAAATGTGGTGCGACCTACAGCCCGGTTGAGATGAAAAACGCGTACTCAGCGGTATCCGGTGCTAAGCCGATCGAAAAAGAATCCGAGCATTACTTCTTCAAGCTGGGTGATTTCGAAGCGTTCCTGCGTAACTGGGTGGACAACCATGTGCAGGAGCACATGATCCACAAGCTGAACGAGTGGTTTGAGTCCGGCCTGCAGAACTGGGATATCTCCCGTGATGCACCGTACTGGGGTTTTGAGATTCCAGACGCACCGGGTAAATACTTCTACGTATGGCTGGATGCACCGATCGGTTACATGGCCAGCTTCAAAAACTGGTGTGACAAGAACGACGTTGATTTCGACGAGTACTGGAACGAGTCCTCTAATACCGAGTTGTACCACTTCATCGGTAAAGATATCGCGTACTTCCACACCCTGTTCTGGCCTGCCATGCTGGAAGGTGCGGGTTTCCGTAAGCCAAACGGTGTGTTCTGCCACGGCTTCCTGACGGTTGAAGGCCAGAAGATGTCCAAGTCCCGCGGGACGTTCATCATGGCTGAGACCTACCTCAAGCACCTGCGTCCAGAGTACCTGCGCTACTACTTCGCGGCGAAACTGAGTTCCGGTATCGATGATATCGACCTGAACCTGGAAGACTTCCGCATGCGTGTGAACGCGGATCTGGTGAACAAGGTTGTGAACATCGCCTCTCGCTGTGCAGGTTTCATCAAGAAGAAGTTTGACGGTGAGCTGGCGTCAGAACTGGCGGTACCGGCACTGTACGAAGAAGCGGTTGCAGCGGGTGAGCTAATCGCGGACGCATACGAAAATCGCGAGTTTTCCCGTGCGATGCGTGAAATCATGGCGATTGCTGACAAGGCCAACCAGTACATTGATGCGGCTGAACCTTGGGTACTGGCCAAACAGGAAGGTAAAGAACAGGAAGTACAGGACTGCTGCTCTATGGGCATCAACCTCTTCCGCGTTATTGTCACCTACCTGTCTCCGATCCTGCCGCAGGTTGCGGAAGATGTAAAAGCGTTCCTGAACGTTGATGATCTGGCATGGGATGCTATTCAGACGCCACTGTTGTCACACAAGATCAACAAGTTCAAACCGCTGATGCAGCGTGTTGAAGAAGACAAAGTCAACGCGATGATTGAAGACAGCAAAGCTACACTGGCTGCGCTGGCAGCGGCAGCTCCAGCGGCGGCGGACAACAAACCGTCCAACGCACAGAGCGAGCTGGATAAAGAGCCGATTGCTGACGAGATCACCTTTGATGACTTTGTGAAGGTTGACCTGCGTGTCGCGCGTATTGCGAAAGCAGAACACGTCGATGGCGCGAAGAAACTGCTGCAGCTGACTTTGGACCTGGGCGGTGAAACACGCAACGTCTTTGCTGGTATCAAGTCTGCATATGCACCGGAAGATCTGGAAGGCAAACTGACCGTGATGGTTGCCAACCTGGCACCGCGCAAGATGAAGTTTGGTATGTCTGAAGGCATGGTGCTGGCAGCAGGCCCGGGCGGTGAAGACCTGTGGATTCTGGAACCACACGAAGGCGCGCAGCCAGGTATGCGGATTAAGTAATCCGTCGCCCTAAAGCGTACGTAATAAAGCCCGGTCACTGCCGGGCTTTTTTGTGCCTGAATCCCACCGCAACTCTCTTACTTCTGGCTCCCATCATCCTCCGTGGGTACCCATACGTTACTTCCCGATTAGCAGAATACTTGAGCTGCGCGGTAACGTTGACCGTTGTATGCATTCCCACGCAGAGCATGGGAACGAGATATATCGTGGCTATGTCTGGTTCTCTGGTTCCCATGGTCCTCCGTGGGACCCCATACAATGCGTCCCGGTTATCGGAATGCTTAAAATACGCGGTAACATTAGCTGCTGTATGCATTCCCACGCGGGAGCATGGGAACGAGATATATTGTGGCTATGTCTGGTTCTCTGGTTCCCATGGTCCTCCGTGGGAA
>NZ_JBFGYC010000267.1:0-5415 GCF_041587635.1 Pontibacterium sp.
CTTTTATTGAACACCTGAAAAACTCTGACGATGAATTGATTGTCGCGCCCGGTATCAAAGGCATGGTGATGACGGTCTTCACTTTACCCAGTTATCCACTGGTGTTTAAGGTTATCAAGGACAGCTTCTCCTCCTCGAAATATATTGCCCGTAGTACGGTGATCGAAAAGTATCAGCTGGTTAAGCGGCATGACCGGGTCGGGCGTATGGCGGATACCATGGAGTTTACCAATTTCAGTTTCCCGCGTGCGCGCTTCTCGGATGAGCTGATCGATGAATTGCAAAAGGTGGCGGGATCCTCTGTAGAAATTGAAATGGATAGGGTGCTGATCAAACATCTCTGGACCGAACGGCGGATGACGCCGTTGAATATCCATATTAACGAAGCGTTGGCGAACAAGGATGAGTATGCCGTGTTTCATGCAATCAACGAGTTTGGTAAATGCATTAAGCAATTGGCCGCAGCTAATATCTTTGCCGGTGACATGTTGTTTAAAAACTTTGGGATCACCCGGCACGGACGGGTCGTTTTTTACGACTATGATGAGATTATGTATCTCACCGAGTGTAATTTTCGCGAGATCCCTGAGGCGCTGTATCCCGAACAGGAAATGATGGATGAACCTTGGTATTCAGTCGGACCAACCGATGTGTTTCCGGAGGAGTTACACATATTAACCCGATGTGATCGTACGGTTAGAAAGATCTTTAATGAACTCCATCAGGATCTTCTCGATGTGAAGTTCTGGCGTGAAATGCAGAATCAGGTCAGGGCGGGAAATATTATGGATGTTTTTCCTTACCGTAAGGTAAAACGGTTTCTGCGCAATTGAAGGTGTGTCGTGTCAAAAACAGTGCTTGGGTGTTTTACATGAATTGAAATCATAAATAGTGCTATTTAGTCGTGTTTTATTCTTGAACACTTAGCACTTGTGTCTACTATTTAACAGTCAGCTCTCGTTAAAAGAGCTACTTAAAAATAAGAACAGGGAGACTGCTATGACGATCAAGAAGACAGTTACCTCAGCACTACTGGCGTTTGGGGTAGGTGTTGCTGCGATGGGAGCATCTGCTACCGCTTCCGCTGAACAGTTCATCACCATTGGTACCGGTGGCGTAACCGGTGTTTATTATCCAACTGGTGGTGCAATCTGCCGTCTGGTGAACAAAGGACGTAAAGATCACGGCATCCGTTGCTCGGTTGAGTCAACCGGTGGCTCTATCTACAACCTGAATACAATCCGTGCCGGTGAGCTGGATATGGGGGTGGCGCAGTCTGACTGGCAATACCATGCCTATAACGGCACCAGTAAGTTCAAAGACAAAGGCGCCAACAAGGATTTGCGCGCTGTGTTTTCTGTGCATCCCGAGCCGTTTACGGTTGTTGCTCGCGCCGATTCAGATATCAAAACCTTCGATGACCTGAAAGGTAAACGCGTCAATATTGGTAATCCTGGGTCCGGTCAGCGTGGCACGATGGAAGTGCTGATGAACGTCAAAGGCTGGAGCATGGATGATTTCGCGCTTGCATCTGAACTGAAGGCATCGGAACAGGCCAGTGCGTTATGTGACAACAAGATCGATGTGATGGTTTACGTTGTTGGACATCCTAGCGGTGCGATCAAAGAGGCGACCACCTCGTGTGATAGTAAGCTGGTTACTGTGGATGGCAGTGCAGTGGAAGGCTTAATTAAAGACAACTCCTACTACCGATCTGCAACAGTGCCTGCGGGCATGTACCGTGGTAATGATGCTGATGTCGCGACATTTGGTGTCGGTGCAACGTTTGCAACCTCTGCTGCCGTACCCGAAGAGGTGGTGTATCAGGTGGTAAAAGCGGTATTCGAGAACTTTGATACCTTCCGTAATCTTCACCCGGCCTTCAGACATCTTAAGAAAGAAGAGATGGTAAAAGACGGCCTAACAGCACCATTGCATCCAGGTGCAGCGAAGTACTATAAGGAAGCGGGTCTGCTTTGATTCGCAGCTAAAAACGGGGGCTTCGGCTCCCGTTTTGTATTTTCTGATCTGGAGCTAATGTGACTGACAAGCCAACCCCACATGTTGATCCTGATGTTCAAGAGATGGTTGCACAGGCGGATAGTGGCGCACGTGCACCGCGGGGTATGCCCGGCAAGCTACTCTGGGGTGTTGCGTTAGCATGGTCGCTGTTCCAACTATGGTATGCATCACCGCTGCCATTCACACTGAATTTCGGTGTGTTTAACGATACGCAGGCACGTTCAATTCACCTCGGCTTCGCCATATTTCTTGCTTATACCGCTTTCCCCGCGCTCAAAAGTTCACCCCGATTTTATATTCCGATCCAAGACTGGATATTGGGCCTGGTCGGCGCGTTTTGTGCTTCTTATCTGGTGATTTTCCATGCTGAGCTGGCCGATCGTGCCGGTGCACCTAATACACTGGATCTTGTTGTTGCTGTGTCGGGTATGCTGATCCTGCTAGAGGCGACCCGCCGTGCTCTAGGTCCGCCATTGATGGTGGTCGCGACGGTTTTTCTGATCTACACCTTTGGCGGTCCGTATATGCCGGATGTGATCGCCCATAAAGGGGCAAGTCTGAGTAAGGCGATGTCTCACCAGTGGTTGTCAAGTGAAGGTGTATTCGGGGTCGCGCTGGGTGTGTCTACCAGTTTTGTCTTTCTCTTTGTGCTCTTTGGCTCGCTGCTGGATAAAGCCGGTGCCGGTAATTACTTCACACAAGTCGCGTTTTCCCTGTTGGGACACATGAAAGGCGGACCCGCGAAAGCCGCGGTCGTATCGTCAGGGTTAAGTGGTCTTGTGTCCGGGTCATCGATTGCCAATGTTGTGACGACCGGCACGTTTACCATTCCGTTGATGAAACGGGTTGGGTTTCCCGGTCAAAAAGCCGGTGCCGTCGAAGTGGCTGCGTCGACCAATGGGCAGCTGACACCTCCGATTATGGGCGCGGCCGCGTTCCTGATGGTGGAGTACGTGGGGGTTTCGTATCTCGAAGTCATCAAACACGCGATTCTGCCTGCGCTCATCTCTTATGTAGCGTTGATCTATATCGTGCATCTGGAAGCGTTGAAGGCGGGTATGAAAGGGCTGGAACGTCCTTACAAACCCACCCTGGCTGAATCGTTGCTCACCTGGAGTATGGTGATATCAGGTGTGTGTATTCTTTCGTTGGTGATCTATTACGGCATGGGTTGGTCTAAAGAGGTGCTGGGTGACGGAACCTACGCGCTGATCGGTATCGTAATGCTGGCGGCTTATTTGGCATTGATTCGATATGCTGCTCAATATCCTGAGTTACACATGGATGATCCCAATGCTGCGATCGTCAAACTGCCGGAAGTGGGGCCGACGGTGAAATCTGGTCTCTACTTTCTATTGCCGGTTGTCGTATTGGTTTGGTGCCTCACCGTTGAACGTCTATCTCCGGGGCTGTCAGCGTTCTGGGCTACCGTATTTATGACCGCAGTTGTGGTTACCCATAAACCTCTGAAATCGATGTTTCGTGGTGATCATCACTGGAAGGATTCTGGGGCTGTGGGTATTCATGACCTGCTGGACGGTTTGGTCAGCGGTGCGCGCAATATGATTGGCATTGGTGTCGCAACGGCTGCGGCAGGCATTGTGGTGGGGACGGTCACGTTGACGGGGATCGGACTGGTTATGACTGAGTTCGTGGAGTTTATCTCTGGCGGTAACGTGATGTTGATGCTGCTGTTTACCGCCATCATTAGTTTGGTATTGGGCATGGGATTGCCAACAACGGCCAACTACATCGTTGTCTCCACGTTGATGGCTCCGGTTATTGTTACGCTGGGGGCTGAGCATGGCTTATTGGTGCCTTTGATAGCTGTCCACCTGTTTGTGTTTTATTTCGGAATTTTGGCTGATGACACGCCACCTGTGGGACTGGCGGCTTATGCTGCAGCGGCGATTGCGCGTTCCGATCCGATCAAAACAGGTATCCAGGGTTTTACCTATGATATCCGCACGGCCGTACTGCCCTTTATGTTTATTTTTAATACTGAGCTTTTGTTAATCGGTGTTGAAGGTCCTTTTCATCTGTTGATGACAGTCTTGTCGGCAACAGGTGCGATGTTGATCTTTGCTGCGGCGACGCAGGGTTACTGGCTGGTAAAAAGCCGTTGGTACGAAACTGCTTTGTTATTGCTGGTGGCGTTTTCTATGTTCCGCCCGGGCTTCTGGTGGGACGAAGTTTATCCGCCACTGGAAACCAAGCCTGCCGTTCAGATAGAAGAGATAGCGGGGATGTTACCTGAGAACCGTTCTCTGCGTCTGGCCGTGGCGGGTGACACGATAGATGGCAATTACGTGAAGAAAATTGTCGAATTAGAGTTGGGTGGCGCCGGGGATGGCGCGCAACGCTTGCAAGAGGTTGGGCTGATGCTATCTGTTGGTGATGAAAAGGTCATGGTAGATATGGTGGGCTTTGATAGCGCAGCGCAAAAGGCGGGTATCGATTTTGGCTGGGAAATCCTGGCGATCGAAACTCAAGCTGAGCGACCACCGAAACAGCTGGTGTATATACCGGTCCTTATATTGTTGGCAGGTTTGGCCGCCATGCAGCTGCGCCGTCGAAAAACTGCCTGATAGCTAATGTCATAGGGTGAATGTAATGTTTACTAAGGCTCTCTTCCCCGTTGATCTGGAAGATATCGTGACGGCGGAGCATGCACTTAAATACCTCAACGGAATACTCAGCAAAGGTCAGGAAATACACCTTTTAGGTGTTTTGCCTGGGTTTAATATGCCTGTGGTCGCATCGTATTTTCCAGAAGGGGCAATAGAGACAGCGATTGCTGCGATGGAACACCAGTTAACTGAATTAGCGGAACTGAATTTAGGTGACAGCGTTCATTGGGAAGTACACGTAGCTGAAGGTGCTCCCCATCGCGAGATTGTGAAGACTGCAGACCGGTTGGGTTGTGATCTGATTGCGATTCCAAGCCACAATCACAGTTTGGTTGAAAAAGTATTGCTGGGGTCTGTGACCACCAAAGTGGTGGAGCAAGCGAGTTGTTCGGTGTTTGTGATGCGCTGACCGATATTGATCTATAGATTTGTTTGAAAAAGGGCGCCGTCAGGCGCCTTTTTTGTGTCTGCTGCTTTGTTTTGTGTGTTATTTAATCAGGATTGGTGGTTTTTTGTTCGTTTTAAGGTTTTTTTACGTTTTTTTGAAGTTTTTTAACAAAGCCTGTTGACCCCCATGCTGAGGTCTGTAGAATGCGCATCCTCGCTTGAGACAACAGCTTCTTCGGACAGCAAACGGATCGCGAGACTGCTGAAATAACTCCTTGATTTACAACGTAAATTAGCGGATCACTCCAGCAGGTCGAATCACCGGCAAGTCTTCAAAAACTTTTGAAAAACTTGCAAATAAACGGTTGACATCGAC